>JAZNTV010000030.1:0-17319 GCA_045591985.1 Acutalibacteraceae bacterium | reverse complement strand
GGTTCACACAGCAACCCTTCTTTTATACAAGCTTCTATTGTTTCGTGCAAGAACCGAACACCGGCAATACATCCTGTATAATACTCATATTCGTTTATAAGATGCTCAGGAATATGCTTTCTCATAAATTCTGCTAGCTCTTTTGCAATTTTCTCCACAAGTGCTTCGGTATCATCGTTAAGAGCGTTTGCCATATTATGAAAATCTTTATCGAACTTTTTCTCATATGCAACTATTTTGGGTAAAAGGATTTTTTCGCATATTTTAATATGACCACACTCAATAGCTTTTGCGGCAACCTCTTTTTCAGTGTCATTAAGTTCATCGATGCTTAGGGTGCCATCCAGCGCCTTTAGTGTTAGCAACAACTTATCATCATTGGTAATATTGTGGTCACAGGCAAAATGTTTTTCTTTCCTTGCACCATAGATATTCGAAAAATGCACATAACTGTATTTCCATACAGAGTTTGACTGAATACCATCACAACCATAAAAACCAAAATTGGGATTCATATCATCCCTGAATGCCGTAGCAACAGTAGTAAATTCGCGTTTTACGGGTTCAACGTCCGAAAAATATTTCTTTCCAATAACTTCCTTTACGCTTTTTTCAAAATTCCATATGGTTCTTGAAATCAAACCCCACAGAATAAAGGTGGCATCGCTTTGCTTGCTCAAGTATGGAAAGAGTAAAATGTCTTGCTTTTGTTTCTCAAAATTGGCTTTTAATATTGGAATGTACTCATCTAAATACTTTTCATAAATTTTATTAGCCTCATCATACTCGCTATAATCAACGAGCAAAATGTTAGTTATATACTTCCCATTATCCAACTTGCGAAGCATACCATATTTACCGTTTTCTCCGTACACCTGAATTTCTAATTCATCTTCAATATACGGCATAGGAACGCAAAGTTCTTCTGACAATTCCTTGGCTGATTTAGCTTTATCCTTGCAAAGATAAATTAGATTTTGTGACAAAACTCTATCGGCTTTAGTTCTTGGGTCGTTTCCCATAGGATTGCCTGTCCCGACAATTGCCAAGCGTATAGGTTTTAAAGATAAATTTCTTTCAATCATAGTTTCAACCTCTTTTCTGACTGTATTACGTGCAGAAAACAAACGTTGTTTTACTGTTGTTTCATTGATGCCGAGCTTTAAGGCTATGTCCTTAACCTTCATTTCGTCAATGTAGTACAGCACCATTACCTCTCGGTATGCTTTGGATAGAAAAGAAATCTCTGCAAAGATTTTCTTTATCTGTTCCTGCTCGGCGGCTTCTTCAATAAAATTATCAATTTCATTTTCTTTTGCTGCCAATAATAAATCGCCGTTTTCGATACTAATGGTTTGACGTGTATGATTTCTCTTTTCCGAGTAATCGGCATACACTCTCCGAGCGATAGTCCAAACAAAAGCATAAAAGTTTTCTATACTTTCCTGAATATGTACGGCGGATATTACTGCGAGAATTATGTCCGAGCATAAATCCTCTGCTTCATATGAAGTGTTACATCTTCGGTATGAAAATTGATAGATCTTATCAAGAAACTCTTTGTCACCGATAAGTTTTAATATTTCGTTTGCTTTCATTTTGCACCCTTGCTTCAATCATGATTGTTACGCCTATATAGTCGGTAAAAATAGAGGTTGGTTAGGTAGTTTTTATAATTATAACACAAAATTAAATTTTTGTCCCTATTGTAACTCAACCATACCATACATCCATAAGTTTTTCTACCGCTATATTAAAAGCGGCAGAGATTTCTCTCTGCCGCCTTGGTTTTAAGCATATATGAGATCGCGGTTGACGATTTCGGTGGCGCGGTGGCGGATGTTGTTCATCCGGCGAACCCATTCCATTTGGTTATCGATTTTAAGTTGTTCGGTAATGCCCTCATTAGTTTTCATTTGATTTACCAACTCAGAAAACATTTCTTCTGCTTGGGTGTTGATTTCAGCGAGGTGGTCGTAGAGGGTACCGTTTATCATCAGTTTGGTGTGCAGGAGTTTCTTGTGTTCGCGGATGTAGGTAAGATAGCGTTCTCCTCAGATGCCGATGTTGGTTTCGGGGAGTTTGAGGCAGGGAATGTAATAATCGCCGTCGCGTTCGTACCACAAGCCGTTGGTTTTGTCGTAGATATATTGTTCCATCGTTATGCCTCCTTTAGCAAGTCCACAAAGGGTGCGTCTTCGGACACGAAGGTGTCGTAGGTAAAGTTGGCACCGAGGCGGAAACCCATAATGAAACTGTCGAGATTGGATTCACCGTTGACCACACTCCACGCGTTGCAAAAGTCGAGGAATTTCTTTTTACTTTCGCCCGAGAGATGCTCGGTCAGAAAGTCCTCGTTTAGCATCAACACCTCCATTTGTTTTTGCACCGTTTTGTTCTGCTTGGTGCTACGCGCCTGCGGATCGAGATTGCCGTAATAAAACTCTTCAATGAATTTAGCCATATCGTTTTACCTCCTTTGCCTACATTGTAGCAAGGGAGGTTTCTTTTTGCGAATGTGTGGAATCAAAATTGGCACATTAAAAAAGCCTTCCTCGCAATGAGGAAGGCTAGTTCTTATAAAACACCATTGTTGGCTAATATCCCAATAATCAAAGCAATTACCATAACCCCAGCAAGAATGGATATACCAATGATCATTCTCTGCATTTCTTGTTTATGTTTGAGTTCCGCATTTTTGCGTTTTTCCTCTTGTTTGATTTCATAGCGAGACTTTTTGGTTGGATTTTTTTGCTTTTTGATCCATTCCTTTTTCTACATCAGCCTCTAGTTTGGCTTCTTTGCTTTTCAAACTAAAGCTCAGTTTCATATTAAAACCTCTCATTTTAAATTTTCAAAATATGCTCTGTATTTTTCGCGAAATGGCGTATTTACGTCTTTATTACATCCTGCTTTGTATCCGTCAAAGTCAATTGAACTATACAATTTCAAATATCTTTAGTATATTTAAAATTGTTAATGCCAAGCCGCAAAGTTGTGTTATGAGGACAAAAATCGCCTTTGCAATTTTCGAGAACGAGCGTTCGGAGGTGATTGTTTCTATCCAAACGGAATATAGCAGTTCGAGTAAGCCTCGCACAAATCCATAAGCGCCAACAACAAGTGCCGGAAAGCTTATTGCATTGGTTATGGGGTTGTTTTTTAATAAAATAAAAGTTGCAATCCAGATTCCTAAAAACAGAAAACCTATTACAAGATTTCCTATGCCTTTGATTTTTTTGCTTTTATCAAGTTCTGTTCCTATTCCGGCTACGCCAATTATACCGAAAACGGCACCAACAAAGTAGGTTAACATGGTCCAATGGAAGTAGGAATTGCTGATGAGCAAAAAGGTGGAAATCCCTAAAAAACTAATGCCGATAGCATATCCGTTTATTTTACTGTCGACTATTTCAGAAAAAACAGGAACTTTTACTTTGGAATCTTTTTTTGCCATTTACGTCACATCCTACCATCTAATTATCCTTTTTTATCATTATAGCATTTCCTGACAAAAATCGCAACGTCTAAACACAAAACACCGCTTGCTGAGAGATTTCAGCGAGCGGTGTTGTTTATGTTTGTCGGGGGTATAATTTTGCGTGTGTTGGGAGAGCGCTTGAATGGCATTCAAGAGGTCAGCGGTTCGATCCCGCTTATCTCCACCATCGGTTCGTCAAGTTTTATTTTTTGCCCGCTCAATTTGAGTGGGTGTTTTTTGTTTGCGTTGAAAAGCGGTTGTATCTGTGGTATAATCGGTTTGTAAATCAAGAATTTTTAGGTGAACAGATGACGAAGTATATTGCCAATATTCTTACAAGTTGCCGTATACTCGGTAGTGTTTTATTGCTGCCATTTCCCGTGTTTTCCGTTGCTTTTTATATGATCTATCTTTTTTGCGGACTTACCGATATGATCGACGGAACAATCGCGAGAAAGACTGGGACAGTTAGTGAGTTTGGAGCAAGACTTGATACGGTCTCCGACTTTGTATTTTTGTGCGTGTGCGGGATAAAGATGCTACCCCGCATACACCCGCCTGTATGGCTATGGGTATGGATCACGCTCATTGCGCTGACTAAGATATGGACTGTGGTGTTTTTCTTTATCAAAAAGAAAAAACTCCTATCAAACCATAGCATGCTCAATAAAATAACGGGATTCGCCTTGTTCCTTTTTCCGCTCACGCTGACTTTTCTTGAAACCACTTACAGCGTTGCGACGATCTGTGTACTTGCAACCGGTGCGGCAATGCAAGAAGTTTATTTTACCCGGAAAGGGCAAGAGCTCATTATGAAGAAACACTGTTTTTTTGAAAACGCAAAATTGCTTTACGATAGGTTTGAGATCGTTCCGCTGATGTACGGCTCTTTGGGACTGGAATATATCACGAATGAAACTCTGAATGCCGATGATATTGACATTTTGATACCGGAGGTCTTTATATCCGAAAGATGGCATGAGTTCAAGCGTTTTTTGATAGGCGAAGGATATAGTATGCTCGATGAACACGAGCATACTTTTCAAAAAGATACGATTGCATATTCCTACGCTGCAATCGAAGAATTAGAAACATTTGCAAAAATAAGACTATCTGACATAGAACAACAGGATAATCACGGAATTAACTTTAAATTGCTTTCTTTGGAGCAATATCTAAAGGTTTACCGTGCATCCGCAAAGGACGGCTACCGAATCACCGTCAGACAAAAGAAAGATCATGACAAAATCGCCTTTATTGGGAAGCGGTTAAAAAGACGGAGGGACAAATGATAGAAATAACGACTTGGATGGACGGCTTTTTGAAAGCCTTAAATGCTACTTTGGGAAATCGTGTGTGGTTTGTCGGCTTGCAGGGCAGTTACGGGCGCGGTGAAGCAACCGTCACCAGCGACATTGATGTTGTTGTCATTCTGGATGAGTTGTCTGCCGACGATATACACATGTATGGTGCAATGCTCGACACCTTGTCGCACAGAAACTTAATTTGCGGTTTTCTTTCGGGCAAGGATGAGTTGCTTCATTGGGAGCCGTCCGATCTGTTTCAGTTTTGCTATGACACAACACCGATCAAGGGTAGTCTTGACGAGGTGTTAGCGCTTGTGGACGAAACCGCCGTGAACAGAGCCATTAAGACGGGGGCTTGCAACGTCTATCACGGATGCGTGCACAATATGCTCCACGAAAAAAACGACGACATTTTAAGAGAACTGTATAAATCCGCATCCTTTGTGATTCAAGCCATTGCTTTCAAGCAAACGGGCAAATACATCAGGTCCCAAAAAGAACTATTGAGTGTGGTTCCCTTTGATGAAAAGGCAATCGTCGAAACATTCTTGTGCTTGAAAAATGGCGGGACTGTTGATTTCGATACAATGTCTCAATATCTGTTTGTATGGTCAAAGAAGTGGATTGCTGAAAACAGTTAAGTGCTTTTCAACGCAGCGTAGGTTGTGGTATCGGGTTCGGTGTAGTATAATGATACACGAAGGAGTGCGATATATATGGATACTTACGTAACCGGTACCACCATCAAAACCTTGCGGGAGAAAAAGGGGCTGACCCAAACGGAGCTGGCCGATCTGCTCGGCGTGAGCAGTAAAGCGGTATCCAAATGGGAGACCGCCAAGGGCTTGCCCGATATCAGTCTGATCGAGCCGTTAGCGCAAGCACTTTCTGTGTCGGTGATGGAACTGATGAGGGGTGAACCCGTCATCAACAAAAACGTATCGTCCAACATCTTGCGCTCCAAGTTTTACGTTTGCCCCGTTTGCCATAACGTGATTCATTCGGTGGGGGATGCGGTGGTCAGTTGTCACGGTATTACCCTGCCTCCCCTTGAAGCAGAAGAGACCGACGATGCGCACCATATCACGATTGAAAAGGTGGAAGATGAACACTTTGTTACCGTCCACCACGCTATGACCAAGGAACATTACGTTTCCTTTGTGGCATACGTGACCTGCGACCGCGTGCAGTTTGTGAAATTCTATCCCGAAGCGGGTGCCGAAACGCGGCTGAATTTTCGCGGCAACGGTTTTCTGTACCTCTATTGCAACAAACACGGATTGATGAAACAAAAAATATAAATACCCAGCCGCGTGGTCTAAGTCGCTTGGGAACACGACGCATGGGAAGGTGAATAAAAGAAATACCGAAATTTGCAAAGTATAACAAAAACTACCACCCTCAGAGTACGGTCGGAGGGTGGTTTTTTCTTTACAAGAAGGTATAGGTGTGGTATACTGCTAAGTAATCGGAGTCGGGGAGGGAACAGACGGTGCGGGATGAGGTGCTGAAATTTAAAAAAGGCGATCTTATCGCGATCGCGATCGTAACGGCGCTGGCTCTTTTGGTCCTGTTTTGTTTCCTCAGGCGTGATGACACGGCGGCGGTAAAGGCGGAAATCCACCTTGACGGTGAACACATCAAAACGGTGGATCTTGCTGAGGAGCAAACCTTTACCGTAGACGGACGGTATCACAATACCGTGTGTGTCCGCAACGGAGAGATTGCTATTGTTGAGTCGGATTGTCCCGGACACGATTGCGTGCACAGCGGGGCGATCCGTTCGTCGGGACGGGTTCTCGTCTGTTTGCCCAACGGCTTGGAAATTCGCGTTCTCTCTGAAGAGACGGACGTGGATTTCGTGGTGAGGTGACGGCATGGGTAAGACGAAAATTCTTGTTCAAAACGCGATACTGGTCGCGCTGGCTTTGGCGCTTTCATATGTTGAGCGAGGTATCCCGTTGTCGTTGTTGATCCCGCTTCCCGGCGTTAAACTGGGATTGGCCAATATCGCAACCCTTATTGCGCTGTATGCGCTGGGGCCGAAGCAGGCCTTTTCGATCGTCGTTCTGCGTTGCGTATTGGGGTCGTTCTTCGGCGGTATTACGGGGTTGCTTTTCTCGTTGACAGGCGGTATATTGTCGATGGCGGTTATGGCACTTTGCAAACGATCGTCGCTCTTTTCGGTCTATGGTATCAGTATTCTCGGCGCGGCGGCGCACAATATCGGGCAGATCGCCGCGGCGATGCTGTTGATGCAATCGGTACACATCGGTGTGTATCTTGCTTATCTTTTGGGTGTGGCACTGTTTACCGGGTTTGCCACCGGTGCGGCTTGCGCAGGGGTGTTGCGCGTACTTAGGTCTGTTAACATGTCTTAAAAATGAACAAATACAGCAAAACGGAGGAACAGGTTATGAAAAGAAGTATGGCTCTTATGTTGGTCCTGACAATGGTCGCAACGATGCTGTCGGGTTGCGCCGGCACGACGGTCGTGATCGGCAACTGCAACTGCCCTACGGGTGACACTGCACAGCCGTCGACTCCGACGGTGCCTGCGGAGGGGGCGCTCAAGACGGGGTTATCGGTTTCTGTGAGTCTCAAAGACAGCGCTTCGGCTTCGGCAGAGGAGAAGGGGGCCGCCCAATACGATGTAACGCTTGCGGCGGTTACGGTGGATGACAAGGGCGTGATCGTCTCTTGTGTTATTGACAGCATTCCCGCGACGGTGGAGTTTGATGGGAACGGTGCGGTTACCTCGGATCTTACGGCGGCGATCCAAACCAAGAACGAACTCGGCGACAATTACGGCATGGTGGCATTGGGCGGCGCCAAAGCGGAATGGCATGAGCAGGTCGCCGCTGTGGCACGGTATGCCGTCGGTAAGACGGTGGAACAGCTGAAAAACGGCGACATCGATATGACGACGGGTATGGCGAAGGACGGTACGGATCTCCAATCCTCCGCAACCATTTATCTTGCCGGCTATGTCTATGCGATCGAAGCGGCTGTTAATAATGCGAAACATCTCGGTGCGCAGGCGGGCGACACGCTTGTGCTGGCTACGTTGCCGAGTATCGGCAACAGCGTTTCGGCATCTGCCGACAATGCCGGTGTCGCACAGTTGGATGCGGATTTTGTCGCATTGACCAAGAAGGGCGACACGATCACTTCTTGCTGTATTGATGCGTTGCAGGCGAAGGTGGCATTTGATGCCGAAGGCAACATTACGACCGATCTGACCGCCGCTGTCAAGACAAAGAATGAGCTTGGCAGTGATTACGGCATGGTGGCGTTGGGCGGCGCAAAGGCGGAATGGTATGAGCAGGCGGCGTCGTTTGCACAGTACGTGACGGGCAAGACCCTTGCGGAAGTGGAAGGTATTGCGGTAGGCGAGAAGACGCAACCCGCAGACGGTACGGATCTGTCCTCTTCTGTTACGATTGCGATCGGCGGCTTTAAGGCGCTGATCGCCAAGGCGATGAAATGAGACGACTCGGGAGTGTATTGCTGAGTCTTTGTCTGTTACTCAGCGGATGTACCGCGCCGCAGTCGAGCGGTCGGCAACGGTATACGGCAACGTTTCTCGAATTGTTTGATACGGTGACGACCGTCGTGGGGTATGCCGAGAGCAAAGAGGCCTTCGAGAAGGAGGCGCAGGCGATCCACGACGATCTGAAACGGTATCATGGGTTGTTCGATATTTATAACGACTATGCGGTGCCGAACCTCAAAACGATCAACGACCATGCGGGTGTTGCGCCGGTTCGGGTGGACGATGCCATCGTTGCGCTCTTGCAAGATTGCCGCACCTATTATCAATTGACCGCGGGGAATGTGAACGTTATGATGGGCAGCGTGCTGAAACTGTGGCACGATGCGCGCACCGATGCCGAGCGTGATCCCGCGGGCGCCGCCATTCCGAGTGAAGCGGCGTTGAAAGCGGCGGCAGAGCATACTGATATCGAGTCGCTCGTTATCGATGAAGCGGCAGGGACGGTCTATCTGGCGGATGCGAACGCGCGGCTGGATGTCGGTGCGGTCGCCAAAGGTTGGGCGACCCAAAAAGCGGCGGAGCACGCGCCGGCCGGAATGCTTATCAGCGTGGGCGGAAATGTGTGCGCCACCGGACCGAAGGCAGAAGGGCAGCCGTGGGTCGTGGGGATTCAAGATCCCGATGATGCCGAGAACAATCTTTGTAAGCTGGCTTTGTCGAAAGGCAGTGTGGTGACCAGCGGCGATTACCAGCGGACCTATCGTGTTGACGACACAGCGTACCATCACATCATCGATCCGCAAACGTTGTTGCCGGGCAGAAAATGGCGATCGGTCAGTATCGTATGTGACGATTCGGGATTGGCGGATGCGTTGTCTACCGGCCTTTTCCTTGCGGACCGTACACAGGGCGAGGCGCTTGCGGCACAATGCGGTGCGGATGTGATGTGGGTCGATACCAACGGCCGGGAATATCGGACGGCAGGATTTGAGAGCCGTTTGCAAAACTAAGAGTATGAGGTGAAACCATGAAACGTATGTTTTTTGGCGGTATCCATCCTAAGGATAAGAAGGCGATGTCGGCGGATGTGCCGACGTTGCACCGTGTTGTTCCGCAACGGGTGGTTATCCCGTTGCAGCAACATATCGGTGTGGCGTGTACACCGTTGGTGCAGGTGGGAGACCGCGTTTTGCGCGGTGAAAAGATCGGCGACGGCGAAGGGTTGTGTGTGCCGGTACACGCCTCGGTGGCGGGCACGGTCACGGCGATCGAGCCGCGTTTGCAATTAAACGGGAAGACGGTACTGTCCGTCGTAATCGACAACGACGGAACGGATGAGACCGTTGCGTCGGCGAGGTGTTCTGATCCGCAGGATGATGATGCTGTTTTACACGCGATCCGTGAGGCGGGGCTGGTCGGTATGGGCGGCGCGGCATTCCCCGGAGACGTTAAGGCGCTGTCTTCGCTCGGTAAGGTGGATTGCTTGATCGCGAATGCCTGCGAGTGTGAGCCGTATATCACGGCAGATGATGCGCTGTTGCGTACCGCCCCCGAGCGTGTGTTGGCGGGTATACGGTTGATGCAGCATGTGTTGAAACCCGCTCGGACGGTGATGGCTGTTGAGGATAACAAGAAAACGGCGATTTCGATTCTGCGCGAGAAGGTCGTTGCGTATGACGGCATGGAACTCGTTGTGTTGCCGACTCGCTATCCGCAGGGTTCGGAAAAGCAGTTGATCCAAGCGGTGACGGGGCGCGAAGTGCCGTCGGGCGGTCTGCCTGTGGATGTCGGATGCGTTGTATTCAACGTGTCTTCGTTTGCGGCGATCGCGACGGCGGTGTACGACGGCTTTCCGCTGACCGAACGCCTTGTTACGGTGACGGGCGAGGCGGTGAAAGAGCCGCAGAATATGCTTGTGCGGCTCGGTACGCCGATCGATGAATTGATCAAGGCGGCAGGCGGTTTGACAGCAGAGGACGCTCGTGTGATCAGCGGCGGCCCGATGATGGGATATGCACAGGCGGATCTGTCGGTGCCGGTGGTGAAGGCAACGGGGGCGGTGCTGTGTCTGCCGAAAGAAAAGCAGAGCCCGAAAAGTGAGCCGGTGTGCGTGCGTTGCGGTAAATGTATGCGCGTTTGCCCCATGGGGTTGCAACCGCTGTATCTATATCGTTTTGCGGCGGCGGGCGATGTGGAAGAACTGAAGCGCCTGCACATTATGGATTGTATAGAGTGCGGCTCTTGCGCCTACATTTGCCCCGGCAAACTGGATGTTACCGAACTTTTGCGCCACGGTAAGCAACTGGTGCGTAATGCGGAAAAGGAGGGGATGAAGTGAATTTGACGGTATCTTCCGCTCCGCATATTCGCGGGAGTGTGCGCACCGATCGACTGATGTTCGACGTTGTTTTGGCGCTGATCCCCGCGTTGGTTGTGGGCGTTGCGGTGTTGGGACTGCGCGCTTTATGGGTGACGTTGGTGTCGGTGGCGACGGCTGTGATCGCGGAACTTGTGTGTGGACTGTTGCTTAAGAAAAAGGGAACCGTTCTCGATGGTTCAGCAGTCGTGACGGGCTTGCTGTTTGCAATGACCTTGCCGTCGAGTGTGCCGTATTACGTGGCAGCGCTTGGTGCGGCAACGGCGATCGTGGCCGCGAAAATGCTGTGTGGCGGATTGGGACAAAACATTTTCAACCCCGCATTGCTTGCGCGTGCGGCCGTGATGTTTGTTTTTGCGGTGGATGTTACACGCTATCCGCTTGTGGATGCGATGAGCGGAGCGACCCCGTTGCATCAGATGGTGATGAACTCGTTGCCGAAGGAGAGTCTCTGGGATATGTTCCTTGGCAACTGTTCGGGCTCGATCGGAGAGATTTCGGCGGCGGCCTTGTTGGTCGGCGGCATATACCTCGTCATGCGCAAGGTGATCTCAGCACGTATTCCCGTGGCGTATCTGGCAACGGTGGCGGTGTTGTCGCTGTTCTTTTGTAAAGCGGGTCATCCGTTGGTGTGGTCGCTGTATAGTTTGCTTGGCGGCGGTGTGATGTTGGGCGCAATCTTTATGGCCACGGATTATGTCACTTCGCCCGTGACAAAAGGCGGTCAGATCGTGTACGGCATTGGTTGCGGTGTGTTGACGGTGCTGTTCCGCCATGTCGGTTTGTTCCCCGAAGGCGTGACATATGCCATTCTGCTGATGAACCTTTGCACGTGGACATTGGATCGTTATACCGCACCGCGTGTCTACGGACATGGGAAAGGGGGCGCTCGGCGTGCGTAAGATTTGGATTCCGATGTTGGTATGGATCGCGGCGGCGGGTGTGTTGCTCGGTGTGTATAACGGGTTGCTCGGCGTGCGCAAGGTGAACGCCGAACGGGAGTTACAGGCGAAGATGGAAACGCTTCTGCCCGGAAGTAAAACGTTTGTTACGGAACCGTATGACGGCGAGGACGCGAACATTACGTGTGTATATAAAGGTGAGACGGGCTATGTCGTCGGTACGACCGTTGCAGGTTATGCAGGGGATATCGTGATGTTGATCGGCGTCAGCACCGAAGGTACGGTCACGGGGTTGCAAGTGCGTCAAATGCAGGAGACGTTCGGACTCGGTGGTAAAGCGCTGACCGATTGGGTGTTTTTGGCGCAGTTTTTACACACCGACGGGAGTGCTGAGGTGGGCAATGACATCGATGCTATCGCGGGGGCTACCGTAACCTCCAACGCCATTGCGCGCAGTGTGCGTTCGGCTGTGGCCGTTGTGACGGGTACCGACGTGGATACGAGTGCTACGGTGTAAAGGAGGCGTTGTGTGATGAAAAAGAATGTGATACTGCTTCCCACGCTCCTTACGGCGTTGCTGTTTGCGGCATTGCTTGCGGAGATGCTTGTGCAGGTATGGGTGCCGGCAGCGGTTTTGCCGCCGCTCAACATCCCCCTGATGGTGACGTTCTGTGTGGTCGCTTTGTTGCTTGAGTATTTGTTTATCGGACGCACGGCGCGCAATTATATTGTTGTTTTCGTGTTCGGAGCGATGTGTTTCGGTGTGTTGCCGCTGTTGGCAGGAATGGCTTGTGTGCATACGTTTTGGAAACTCGGTGTGATCGGTGCCGTGTGTTTGACGGTGGTGACCTTCCTGTTTACCTCTGCTACACAGCGGATCGCCGGCGGGAAGAAGACGGTGGCGGCGGTGCTGATGCTGAGCATCGGTATCTGTCTTGTGTCCCAGTGTTTCGCCGGAATTTTCATTTAAGAATAACAAGGGCAGGGCCGTAAACGGCCCTGCCTTTGTTTGCGTTGCGGTATTATATGGCGGTGATGAGCGCAAAATCGCGATCATAGACGCATAGCCCGTTTTGGTGGGCTACATAGAAACAGTTGTCGATAAACAGGCCGCGCAGTGAAGCGGTTGTATCGGCGTTTTTGATCGTCGGGTGTGCAAGCAGGGTGAACCCTTCGGTTTCGCTGTAGCGAAAGAGCACATAAGTGAGATCCATAGCGGCGGTATACGCGGGAAACCCGATAAGTTGGCGAGCGGGATCTACCAATATGGCGTGATGGTCGCCCAACGCCTCGGAAAAGACGTATTCCGAAGGCAACTCCAGCGTATGCAAAGCGGTTACATCGGTCTTGTCGGCGGTGTTGAACATGGTGAGTTTCATGCGCCCGTTTATGCCGTCTTCCGTGCCCGCATAGCCGAAACCGAACAGGCGGTCGTCGGTGAAGGGATGCAGATATTCCGAGAAGCCCGTGATCTTGAGTGCCGACAGCACGGTGGGGTTTGCAGGGTTGGAGAGGTCGATGGCAAAGAGCGGGTCGGTCTGACGGAAAGTCACGACGTAGCCGATATCCCCTTCGAATCGTACTGAACGCACCGTTTCGCCGGGTGCCATGTTGTCGATACAGCCGACCTCATTCAAAATGCTGTCCAACACGTACAAGCGGTTGTACTGCGTATACTCCGAATCCAAATAGATGTTTCTCATCACCTCGTCATCCTCGCCCAAGGTGATCTCCCGCTCGCTGTAGGCATATCCGCAGGTAGCGGCTACACGGAAATGGCCGTTCCACTCGTCTACGGCAAACTGCCCGTCCAACGTGCCGTCCAGGGTGGCAATGGCCGTTTGGCGCACGTTTCCGCCGACGATATCGAACAAATGAAGCGTGGTGGTTGTTGTATGCGTAGTTTTGCGATGAGTGTTTCCGTTTTCAAGCGGTGTGTCGGTAATATCGCGACGGTTACCCGCGTGCAGCAGTAACAGATGCTCGGAATTAGCCCACACGCGGCACTCGCCCGCACCGAGCACGGCCGTTTGCGAAATCCGTTCGGTGTCGCCCGTTACCGAGACTGCGGTGATCACGGCGTAATCGGAACTTTTGGGGTCGGGCACGGAAATTAAAGCGTTTTCCGCCATGGTCATGCATTGCTCGCCACGGTAGAGCGACGGCACGTAACTGTCGGTCTTTTCCTCGTCCGCCGCCCACACCGAGTAGGCGGTGACGAGGTACAAGACACCGCCTACCATACGGGAATCCGAGAGGGTGCCATCCTGTCCGTATTCCGCAAGGTAACGCGGGGCGGTCGGGTCGCTGATATCGTAGATTACGGTGTACAAACGGTTGTCGGCGTAACTGAAGGTGCCGCCGGTCTTGTTTTTACTGTATTTCACATCGGCATGCTGGTACAACACCGTCAAGCGGTCGTCGGTGATATACATATTCAGCGGACGGTCTCTCCAGCCGCCGATCGTTTGTGTGGCTATGGCCGCCGTCTTTTTACCGTTTGCGCGAAAGACGGTGAGTTGTCGCGTTTTTTGGTTTAAGGTATAGATATACCCATCCTGTGCTTTGATTACGTCCGCCTCGTCTACGGCGGCATACTGTGTGTTGGTGGTGCTGTTCGTCGGTTCGCCGTACAGCGGCAGACCCATGATCTCGCCGCGAATCGCGGCATCTTCTTCTGTGAGGGTATCGCCTTTTAAAGTCCCTAAACCGTCCAATATGGCGAAGGCTTCTTGGTAAGTCAAGTGTTCACCTGTGGGGGTGATGGTTACTGTGGAAGAATCCTCCCGTTCGGGATAAAAGGAAACGGTCGGGGGCTTCTTGGTGAAGTGCGGTACCATGGCTGTGACCGCCACCGCCAGTGCCGCCGCCACGGCGACGGCACGCCATGCGCGCACGCGGCGTGGGCGCGCGGCGGATTCACGGTGCAAGGTATCCAGAATACGGTCGGTCGCTTCGTCGGACAGACGCTGTTCATGTATCTCGTTACGGTATTGCTCGGAAAACATCGTATCACTCCTTTATTCGGTGTCTAACATGTTACGCAGGGCGGTGCGTGCGCGGTGTAGGCGCGTTTTCACCGTGGATTCGGTTGAAGAGGTTATCCGGGCGATCTCCCGCACCGAATATCCTTCATAATAGAAAAGGTGAATGGCCACGCGCTGGGCGGGCGGCAACGTCTGCACGGCCTCGAATACGCCGAGGTGTTCGGGCGGGGGCGTGGTGAGAGTATCCTCCAGCGGCACGGTGCGGCGTGTCCATGCGGCAGACCCTGCTGTGCGACAGCAGTTGACCGTCACGCGGAGAAGCCATGCTTTGCAGTGTTCCGCTTCGCGGAATACGGGGGCTTTGCGCACGTAACGCAAAAACACCTCTTGCACCGTGTCTTCCGCCGCGGCGGGATTGCCGAGCCGTGCGAGCGCCAAACGGTACACCGTTTGGCGGTATTGTAAAAACACCTGCTCAACCGATGGTTGTTGCCACATACCCTGCGCCTCCTTTCGCGAAAAAAGAGCTCTTTCACCTATAACACCGATTAGGAATGGAAAAGGTTTCAAAAAAATCCTGCCGATGGGCAGGATTTTTTTACTTATGATATTTCCCGCCTGACGAGATCTGTGCGGCGCGGTAGATCTGCTCGAGCAGCATTACGCGGGCGAGTTGATGCGGGAAGGTCATGGGGGACATCGACAGCCTGAAACGCGCGGCGGCTTTCACTTCGTCCGACAGTCCCCACGAGCCGCCGATGATAAACACGGTGTGACTGCACCCGTCCACCGCCACGCGGTCGAGCATGTCGGCGAGAGCGGGGGAGGAGAGTTCCTTGCCCTCGATGCACAGCGGAAACACCGCCGCGCCCGCGGGGATGTGGGAGAGCAGGCGCTTACCTTCGGCTTGCAGGGTCTGCCGGATCTGCGCGGGAGAGGGATTGTCCGGCAGACGCTCTTCCTCTACCTCGATGACGGAAAGACGGCAAAACGCCGACAAGCGTTTTTGGTATTCCGCCACGGCATCGCGCCAATAGGCTTCTTTGAGTTTTCCGACACACAAGACGGTTATGCTGCGCATGGATACACGTCCTTTCAGAAGACCATAATACCGTGCGTGTCCTCCGGGGAGGCTACACGGAGAAGATAATCCGCACCTTCGAGCAGACCGCCCGCCGAGAGCGCCCCCCCGGCCGTGGCAAGTGCCAGATCGGGACGGTTGTTATGTCGACTCAAGTGTGCCAGCACAAAGCGGGTGGTGCCGCTTTTGGCAAGCCCCACCAGTTCCGCCGCACAAGCGGGGTTGGAGAGATGCCCTGTCGATGCCAAAATGCGCTGTTTCAAAAAATCGGGATACGGGCCGCCGAGCAACATCGGCACATCGTGATTCGATTCGATCTGCACGAGATCACACCCGCGAATCGCTTCCCGCACGGTGGGGGTCATGTTGCCGATATCGGTCGCAACGGCGACGGTACGGTCGTCGGCGGTATGTATGCGGTAACCGCAGCTTTGGCGGCTGTCGTGCGGAGTGGCGAAGGCGACGATCTCACAGCCGCCTTCCTGCACTTTGGTGTGACCGTCGGCGGGCAGGGCGAAACAGGCGGTGCCGGTTGCCACTTTTTCGCTCTCGCACAGCGCTTCCATCGTGCCGCGGGTGGCATACACGCGCAGGCCATAGCGCTTGGCGAGAACCTTCAAGCCGGCAATATGGTCGCTGTGTTCGTGGGTGATGAAGATGGCGGCGATGCGGCGCGGGTCGATATTCCGCGCTGCGAGTGCCGCCTCAATACGTTTAGCACTGACGCCGGCATCGATCAAAATGCCGGCGTCTGCGTTTCCTATATACGTGCAATTGCCTTCACTTCCGCTGAATAACGGACAGTATCTTGCCATAATTTAAACCTCGATCAGTTCCATATCCGCGCCGAGTGCACGGAATTTTTCTACCACGTTTTCATATCCGCGTTCGATATGGCGGATGTCCTCGATCTCGGTTACGCCGTCGGCACACAGACCGGCAATGATCATGGCCGCGCCCGCCCGCAGATCCACCGCTTTTACAGCGTCGGCATGCAACCGCTCGATGCCTTGGAACACGGCGATCTTACCGTCTACTTCCACTTTGGCACCCATGCGGCGCAATTCGTCGAGATAGCGGAAACGTTTATCGTATACATCTTCGTTCAGCACACTGCGCCCCTCGGCGATGGAGAGCAGGACACCGATCTGCGGTTGCATATCGGTGGGGAAGCCGGGGTGGGGCATTGTTTTCACATTGCAATGGCGCAACGGTTCCTTGCGAAAAATACGCAGGGCGTCGTCGTATTCTTCGATTTCCGCCCCCATTTCGCCGAGTTTGGCAGAAATGGATTCCATATGCTTCGGGATAATGCCGCGCACCAATATGTCGCCGCCGGTGGCAACCGCGGCGGCCATATATGTGCCCGCTTCGATCTGGTCGGGAATGATGGAGTAGTTGGTGCCGTGTAAGCGATCTACCCCGCGGATCTTTACCGTATCGGTACCCGCACCGCTGATGTCCGCCCCGAGGAAGTTCAAAAAGTTTGCCAGATCCACAATGTGCGGTTCTTTCGCCGCGTTTTCGATAATGGTGATGCCGCGCGCCTTGCACGCCGCCATCATTACGTTTGCAGTCGCGCCGACCGATACCTTGTCCATATAAATGGAATTGCCGACCAATTTTTCCGCCGTAAGTTCGATGGTCGCATTTTCGAGCGGAAAGTCGGATCGTAGCCATGTCGTTCT
>JAZNTV010000029.1:0-2991 GCA_045591985.1 Acutalibacteraceae bacterium | reverse complement strand
TGCCACGGGAAACACCCCGCTTGTAAACACCAGTCGTCGCGAGGCTTGCAATGCGGGGTCCAATCCGATGTATTTTTCACCGTTGTAATGAGCACCGAACGCTGTGCGATGCAAATACACGGGAGCGTTTTCGTTGCATTCCAGAAAACAGCGCAACCCACCGCCGTGGTCGTAATGCCCGTGGGAAAGCACAGCGATATCCACCGCCCGCAGATCGACCCCCAACACGGCAGCATTACGCGCGAACAGATTGCTTTGTCCCATGTCAAACAGCAGACGATGCTCTGCCGTTTCAATATATAAAGACAGCCCGTGTTCCGCCGCCAACGCAGGGTCGTGCGACGTGTTCTCCGCCAACACCGTGATACGCATATTACACCACCCGATGGCAGTGTTCGCCCGCAAAGAAGTGCGCAATGTTCTCGGCCATCATTGCCACGCAACGGGCGCGCGCCTCGACCGATCCCCACGCCATATGCGGAGTCAAACACACATTTTCCCGCTCGCGCAACGCCCAAAACGGGTGATCTTTGCCAAACGGTTCCACCGAATATACGTCCACACCGAGGCCGCCCAAATGTCCGTTGAGCACCGCTTCGGCAAGGGCGGCTTCATCTGTCACCGCACCGCGCGCGGTGTTCACCACAATGGTCCCCGGCTTCATAGCGGCAATGCGTTCACGATCAATAAGACCGCGCGTACTGTCGGACAGCGGCACGTGCAACGAGATAATATCACTGGTACGACACAGGGTATCGATATCGCACAGCGGGAAGGCTCCTTCCGCTTTGCGGCGGCACATCTGCACACGACAACCGAGCGCACGGGCGATTTCGGCCACGCGCGTACCGATACCGCCGCCACCGACCACACCCCATGTGAGCGAAGACATTTCGTGATACAGCGGTTCCAAACGGTTAGCCACACCCGAGGCGGTATAGGCACCCGAGTGGGTGTAATTGCGATATTCCGTAAGATGGGTCGCAAGTGACAGCGCCATGCTCACCGAGAGTTGCGCCACACTTTCGGTGGAATACCCCGGCACATTGCACAACGCAATGCCGCGACTTTGGCAAAAGGCCGTATCGATGTTGTCGTATCCCGTAGCCGCCACACAAATGAGTTTGAGCGACGCGGCATCTTGCAGATTGTGGGCGCCGAGTTTCAGTTTGTTGGTAACGATAACGTCCGCTTTGGCCACCCGTTCGGCGATCCGTTCGGGCGCCGTAAGGCCGTATTCCGTACACTCCCCCACCGCCCGCAACGGCGAAAGGTCGATATCCGCACCCAGTGTATCCTTATCCAAAATAATGATATTCATGCTCATTCCCCTTTTGCACGGCGAAGGTAATATATGACATCCTCCGAGTGACTGCCATTATCCGACGAATAGCCGTAATGATAGTGCCACAGGCCGTGATTTCTGTCGACGGTAAGGATCGACACATAGATCTTCTTGTACACATATCCGTTTTCCTTCATTTGGTCGACAATGCCGAAAAAAGCGCCGTCTTTCACAAGGATCGCCCGATCTTCTATCGGTGCGTAAACATTCTCACTTTTGGAATTGGTTTGCGAATAGCCATGGTCGTCGTCTTCGTCGATACGCGTTTCCAATACCCACTCATCGGCTTGTTGACGAATACGCGCGTACTCTTCTGCGGTGTATTCCCGTTCTGCGGCGAAGATATCCGGCTCGTCGCTCGACCACGTCGGGTATCGAGGACTGCCTTCCAGCAAGATTCCGTCTTCTGCTGTTGTTACCGTCCACAATTGCATATCGCTCACTCCTTTGTATATGACGCTATTGTAGCACATCGGCACGAAATTTGCAACATTTCCTGCCGATAATACTCGACAGGATTTTTGTTCGGTAAAAGGACGGTAAACAGATATTTTTGCCGTTTTTGCGTATGAATTCGAGCGCTCACAGAATTTCACATTGCGAAGCAATGTTTCACCCACCCGAAAGGGTGGATTTAGTTAAAAAACCGACAAGTCGAAACTTGTCGGTTTTTCTGGGTATAATGTGCAGGTTTAATAGAGTTCCGTAAATGGGGTGCATCTCACTTTTGAGTGGGGTGCATTTTTTGCTTCCCCTGGGGTGCAAATGAGGTGCAATCTGCAAACTGGGTGGGGTGCATCCGCCTCCGGGTGAGGTGCAAATCACTCCCCGGGGTGCAACTTAGAACGAAGCCTCATAATAATAGAAATTTCCACAGATATGCTCTGTATAATACCGATTATCCCCATTGGGTTCTTGCCACTCAAATCCGTTTCCGGAAGGAGTCAACGCACTGGCAGACGACGGTGCGCACCACACAGCAGCCATATCGTTTTCCGAGGTATAATAGAAACCTACATAAGAAGTGCCCGAACCTACACCTGCACCACCACAGGAAAAGTCAACAACCGTTTCGTCTGCATCGATTTCTTTGATAAAGCCTTTATTCTCATATGCAGAAAAATCTCCGGCTTCGATTGCCTTCAGCAGTTCTTCCTCATTCTCGCTCACGAAATCAAAAACCTCGTCTTTATCGGCGCTATCATCCCCTGTTGCGACAAGGAAAAGGAAGAAAGCACCACCCAAGATATCCGAGCACCCAGACAGAGAAAACACCATAATTACAGTCAAAAGCAGGGCTAAACCTTTTTTCAGCATATTCTCACTCCCGTCCCAGCAGCAGCGCATATTGGTTAGACAAAACTTTTGACAAAACGCAGAGCACAGCAGACAGCACCAAACCACACCACACCAACGGTGAAGATATTGCAATCCCACCTGCATAGTGGATTGCCGCCCAAACATATCCCAACAGCGTAATGGTCAACGTCGCAATGCAAGATCCGTAAGAGAACATTTTTCTACTTTTATAAACCCGGACAAAAAACCAATTTGCAAGGGACAGGAGGTATCCGGTTGCAGGAACGATCAGCGCCACTGCCCACAATCCGTTGGTATTCCCTGTAGGGGAACTACCTTCTAAAATT
>JAZNTV010000028.1:0-38745 GCA_045591985.1 Acutalibacteraceae bacterium | reverse complement strand
CCGTCGAGACTCATTTCAATATCGTAAAACCGCCCGGTCGCGGCCGCCGCCTTTTCGGCGATCTTATCGGGATAGATGTGACAATGGGCATCAATGATCTTCATAATTCCCGCCTCAAACCAAAAAGATTTCAGTACCCCTCCCCCACGCGATCCCGCGAGCCGTAGAGATACAACCGACCGTCGGGCATTTCATGCGCCTCGCAATCGGGGACGCCCCTTTCGGGAGCAACGGATTCACCGTTTAGCCCTCGTAGCGATAGCCCATATCGATGGCTTTGAAGTTCGCATCCATCAAGTCCTGATGGCGGGCGGATACGCACTTTTTGAGACCTGCCATCAGATCTTCATAACTGACCGCACCCGTTTCGCGAATGATCTTGCCGACGAGGATCATGTTGGCAAGCGTGGGGAAACCCGCATCCGACGCCATCTGAGTGGCGGGAATGTAAAACGCCTTCACGTCTTCCCGCTCGACCTTGCGGTCGATCAGCGCGGAATCGACGAAGATGCAGCCGCCCGCCTCTACGGCAGATTCAAACTTGTCGAGCGAGGGACGGTTCATCACCATCAAAATGTCGGGATTCTCGATAATCGGCGAGCCGACCGGCTCGTCACTCAGGATCACGCTGCAGTTACACGTACCGCCGCGCATTTCGGGGCCGTAAGACGGCAACCAACTGACCTGGCGGCCTTCGGTAAGGCCCTTATAGGCGAGAAATTTACCTGCAAACAGCAAACCTTGACCGCCGAAACCGGCAATCAGAATACGGTTGGTACTCATTATTCCTCGCCTCCCTTGTCCTTATACACACCGAGCGGATAATACGGAATCATGTTTTCTTTTAACCACTCGATCGACTGTACGGGGGTCTTACCCCAGTTGCTCGGGCAGGTGGAGAGCACTTCCACCAACGAAAAACCTTTGCCGTCGAGCTGATTCTGAAACGCCTTCTTGATCGCACGCTTGGCGTTGCGCACCTGCTTCACATCGGTCACGGTGACGCGTTCGAGATACGTCGCACCGTCCAGCTGCGAGAGCATCTCGCACACTTTCACGGGGTAGCCCTGTGTATTCACATCGCGGCCGTAGGGCGATGTCTGCGTGACCTGGCCCGGCAACGAGGTGGGCGCCATCTGACCGCCCGTCATACCGTAGATCGCGTTGTTGATAAAGATGATGGTGATATTCTCGCCGCGTGCCGCCGCGTGTACCGTTTCACACGCACCGATGGAGGCCAAATCGCCGTCGCCCTGATAGGTAAACACCACATTGTTCGGGTCGGAACGTTTGATACCCGTTGCTACAGCGGGGGCACGGCCGTGTGCCGCCTGTACCATATCGCAGTTGAAGAAGTTGTATGCCGTCACGGAACAACCGACCGGCGCCACACCGATGGTGCGGCCTTCAATGCCGAGTTCGTCCATAACTTCCGCCACCAAGCGGGTCACGATGCCGTGCGTACAGCCGGGGCAATAGGAAAATTCCGCATCCGTCAAGGCGTGCGGTCTTTGGAACACGATACTCATTACGCTTCTTCTCCTTTCGCGATCGCTTCGATCTTTGCCAACACTTCGGCGGGCGACATGATCATACCGCCCACACGGTTACACAGATACACGGGTTTCTTACAACGGGTCGCCAGTTCCACATCTTCGATCATCTGACCCATCGACAATTCCACCGACAGGAACGCCTTCACCTTATCGGCTGCCGCCGCAAGCGGTGCCTTCGGGAACGGCCACAGGGTGATCGGGCGAATAAGACCGACCTTGATCCCCTTCTTGCGGGCTTCGGCGATCGCATTCTTGGACACACGCGCCGCAATGCCGAACGCCACGATACAGATATCGGCATCGTCCATCATGTATTCTTCCCACAACGCTTCGTTCTGCTCGATGAGTTTGTAACGCTCGTAACGCGCCACATTCTCCGTTTCCAGCTGTTCGGGTTTCAAGAACAGGGAGTTCACAATGTTATGTTCACGCGCACAACCCGTACCGGTCACTGCCCACGGCTTGTCATATACCGCCGGCTCATCGAAATCGAGGCTCACCGGTTCCATCATCTGGCCCATCGTGCCGTCGGCAAGCAACATGGTGGTCATGCGATATTTATCCGCCAGATCGAAGCCCTTCACGGTAAGAGTCGCCATTTCCTGCACACTGTCGGGGGCAAGCACGATCATGTGATAGTCACCGTGACCGCCGCCGCGGGTCGCCTGGAAATAATCCGACTGGGACGGCTGAATACCGCCGAGGCCCGGGCCGCCGCGTTGCACATTCACCACGAATGCCGGCAGATCGCAACCTGCGAGATAGGAGAGCCCTTCCGCCTTCAGCGAAATCCCGGGGCTGGACGACGAGGTCATCACACGCTTGCCGGTCGCGGCAACGCCGATCACCATATTGATGGCCGCAATCTCACTTTCCGCCTGCAAAAACACACCGTCGATCTTCGGCATACGCTTCGCCATATAGGCGGCAACCTCCGTCTGCGGCGTGATGGGATAACCGAAGTAATGGCGGCAACCGCAACGAATAGCGGCTTCCGCGATGGCTTCGTTTCCTTTCATCAACACTTTTTCGGACATGTCTTTCACCCTTTCTTTACTTCTCCACCGTAATCACACAATCGGGACACATGGTTGCGCAAAACGCACAGCCGATGCACGCCTCTTGATCGATCATTTCGGCGGGATGGTGTCCTTTGGCGTTCATTTTGTCTTTGGACATCATAAGAATCTTTTTCGGACACGCTTCAACACAAAGGCCGCAACCTTTGCAGCGATCCACATCAAACGTTACCTTTGCCATAATGGTTCCTCCTTATGTAAACAGATGTATGGTTTGCAATTTTAACGGAAACAGGTTTTCCACCTTCCCCGCAAGTGATTCGGCAACCGCTGTCTCCGCGGTCGTCATCACAAGCGGCAACCCCATCAACCGCGCCGTTTCCTCGGCAAGTGCTACACTCTTGAGCACCGTTTCGGGGGTGGTGGCCTTACCGACGTTGGTGTTGTTGATGAGCCCGGTAAACGGTAAACTGCCGGCCGCTTCCACCTCGCGCAGTACCTCCACCGCATCGGCGGGGGTCGCTGTCAGCGGGCGGGCAAAATTCAGCACGCCGAGCATAGCGTAGTCGCCCTCTTCCCGAATGGCGGGCGAATAGCGGCCGAGCGCCAACGCTCCGCGGTCGTCGCCGCCGACGTCGAGCACTGCATAGGACGCTTTGTCATCCACCACCGCGTACAATTCCCCCGGTAGGGCAGGCACATCTACGTTGGAGTTGGCAAACGGAGAGGCGATCATACGGATCCCCACCGCTTCAAGTTCCCGCGCACTGTCTTTGGTTCGAAAATACGGGTTAACGATATCGAGATCCGCCACCGTAACGGGCAACCCCTGCGCCCGCAAACGGAGCGCCCAGTTAACGGCGATATTCGTTTTCCCGCTGCCGTAATGCCCTGCGAACAGGGTCACTCGTTTCACTTCCATGACGCCTACCCTCACAGCATGCGGCGAATGATCTTGCCGCTGGTCGTCTTGGGCAGCTCATCCTTAAACACCACAATGCGCGGATATTTATACGGCGCCGTACGTTCTTTGACGTACTTCTGGATCTCTTTCTTGAGTTCCTCGCTGGCCACCGTGCCTTTCGTCAGCACGATGCTTGCCTTCACGACCTGACCGCGCACGTCGTCCGGCTCGGCCGATACACCGCATTCGAGAACATACGGCAATTCCATGATCACACTTTCGATCTCGAAGGGACCGATGCGGTAGCCGGAGGATTTGATCACGTCGTCTGCACGACCGACGTACCAGTAGAATCCGTCTTCGTCACGCCAGGCCACATCGCCCGTGTGATACAGGCCGTCGTGCCAGGCTTCGCCGGTCTTCTCTTCATCGAGATAATATTCGCGGAACAAGCCGCAAGGCACCCTTTTGTCGGTGCGGATCACGATCTCGCCCGTTTCACCGACCCCGACCGGTTCCCCTTCGGGGGTGACCAGATCCACGTCGTAGAGCGGGACGGGTTTACCCATCGATCCCAACTTGTGCGGCATGCCGATCAGGTTGCCGATCACAAGGGTGGTTTCGGTCTGACCGAAGCCTTCCATCACTTTCAGACCGGTGGTCTTTTCAAGTTGACGGAACACTTCGGGGTTCAGCGCCTCGCCCGCAATGGTCGCGTGCTCCACCGAACTCATATCATACCTGGACAGATCCTCTTTGATCATCATACGATACATTGTCGGGGGCGCGCAGAAGGTGGTGATATGATATTTCTTGAACATCGGCAAAATGTCTGCCGCGTCAAAGCGCTCGAAGTCGTAAATAAAGAGCGGCGCTTCACACAGCCATTGGCCGTACAATTTACCCCACATGGCTTTGGCCCAGCCGGTGTCCGAGATGGTCAGGTGAAGACCGTCGGGATTCACACAATGCCAGTAGTTGGCGGTGATGAAGTGGCCAAGCGGGTATTTGCAGTTGTGCAAGGTCATTTTCGGGTTGCCCGAAGTACCCGAAGTGAAGAACATCAGCATCGGATCGTCGCCGCAGATGCTGTCGTCCGTGCGTTCAAAGCGGCCGCTGAACAGCGGATATTCCGCGTCGAAATCGTGCCATCCTTCACGAGAGGCACCGACCAGCACCCGTACCGCCACGTCGGGACATTTGGCGGCCGCCGCCTCCACCTGCTCCACCGTGTTACCGTGGGCCGTACAGAGAATGGCCGTCACACCCGCCGCCTTAAAGCGGTATTCGAAATCGTGCTCCTGCAACATATCGGTTGCGGGAATACCGATGGCACCGAGTTTGTGCAGACCGAGCAGTGCAAACCAGAACTGATATTGGCGACGAAGCACCAACATCACACGGTCACCCTTCTTGATACCGAGCGACTTAAAATAGTTCGCGCACTGAGCAGAAGCGCGCTTCACATCCCGGAAGGTGAAACGACGTTCCGTCTTGTCGTTGTCGATATGGAGCATGGCGAGCTTTTCGGGTTTCTTGGCGGCAATGCCGTCCACAATATCGAACGCAAAGTTGAACTTGTCTTCGTTTTCGAAATCGATCGCCAACAACGCGCCGTTCTCATCTTCGGTGGGATGAATAAAGTTGTGATAGATGCGGCGCTCGCCGTATGCCTTCTTCGGCTTCGCCGCGAAGGTCTCGGACGGGGTGAGTTCGGGAATCGGCTCGCCCGTCGGGTTCAAGACCATGGCATAAAACTCGCAATCCGCACCGTCCACCGCAATCATGCCGTGCGGCGCCGAGCTGTCGTAATAGATCGCGTCTCCTTCGCCGAGCACTTCCACGTGATCGCCGATCTGCACCTTCAGACGGCCCTTGATCACGATATCGCACTCCTGACCCGCGTGGGTGGTGCATTCGATCGGACGGTGCTGAGCCTCTTCGTTGTATTTCGCATGGACAAACAGCGGTTCGGAAATACGGTTTTTGAAAGAGGGGGCCAAGTTGAAATAGGTCATACCGTGTGCCTGATCGATGCGCTGACCGTCACCGCGACGCGTGACGGTATAGGCGTGCAGGTTGGGGCTTTCGCCCTCGATAAGATCGGTCACGTCCACACGGAACGCCGTGGCACAACGGTAGATGAAGGCAAAGGTAAGATCGGCACGTCCTTCTTCACAAGCGACATACTCGTTGGCGGTAACGCCTGTTTTTTCCGCCATCTCCTGTGCGGTCAACCCCGCTTCTTCGCGCAGTGCGCGAATACGGGAGGACACCTCACGGATTTTGTGGTCCAGTTGCATTTGCTGCATTATGCAGTCTCCTTTCGGTGGGCGGTATATAAAAAAACCGCCCCAAAGATGTTATCTTTGAGACGAGCTATCGTGACGATATACCCGCGGTACCACTCAAATTGCATCCCAATCGATGCCACTCACAGGCTCAAACAAGCCTTTGGCACTAACGCAGCCTTCACGGGAAAGTTCTACGGCACACCGAACGGCGGCTGTCTTCTCTCCGGCTCGGAAGCGACCGAAACAAAAACGGCAACGTGTCGGACTCGCACCACCCGCCGACTCTCTTTGGTGTTCGTTTTTTGCTTCGCTCTTCGTCATCGCCTTTTAAAATATATAAGAGAATATCACATTTTCTTTCGCTTGTCAACCGTATTTTTGCAAAAATCACCCTTTTTCCTGAATTTGCCTTTTCTTGCCGAAAACAGTTGTCAGAACACACAAATCCCCGCCCTTGTACGCGCTGTTTTCGGGGTGAGGTGCCGATTATTATTTTCTGTTTGCATTATCGCCCGAAGTGTGCTATTATGATGTGTGGAAATTTAAAAATAACGGAGGAATCGGTTATGCGTGCAGTTATTTCGGTCATCGGCAAGGATACGGTCGGTATTCTCGCCAAGGTTTCGGCGGTGTGTACTACTTACAATTTGAACATTGTAGAGGTCACCCAGTCGGTTCTGCAGGAGTTCTTCGCTATGATCATGGTGACGGATATTGCTGCCGCCAACGCGCCGTTCGACGTGGTGTCGGACGCCTTCACGGCGTTGGGCGAAGAAACGGGCCTGTCTGTCCGCATTATGCATGAAGATATCTTCAACTCGATGCACACGATCTAAGCAGCGGTTACTTTTGAGAGGAGAATCACGATGCTTAACGCACACGATATACTGGAAACCATCACGATGATCCAGGATGAACATCTGGACGTCCGTACCATTACGATGGGTATTTCCCTTTTGGATTGCTGTCACAGCAATATCGACACCCTGTGCGACAAGGTGTACGACAAGATCACCCGTTCGGCCAAAGATTTGGTGGCAACGGGCGAAAAGATCGAAAAGACCTACGGTATTCCGATCATCAACAAGCGTATTTCCATCACCCCTGCGGCCATGCTGCTCGCGGCATGCGACGATAAAGATGCGGTAAAACTCGCAAAAACGCTCGAACGCGCTGCCACCACCTGCGGGGTCAACTTCCTCGGCGGTTTTTCGGCGTTGGTGCAAAAAGGGTTTGCCCCCGGCGACCGTGAACTCATCGCCGCCATCCCCGAAGCCCTTGCCGTGACCGATCACATCTGCGCCTCGGTCAATATCGGTTCCACCAAAGCGGGCATCAATATGGACGCGGTGGCGCTGATGGGACGGGTGGTAAAAGAGGCGGCCGAACGTACCGCCGACAACGGCTGTATCGGCCCTGCAAAGTTGGTGGTGTTCTGCAACGCACCCGAAGACAACCCGTTTATGGCGGGCGCGTTCCACGGTGTGAGCGAACCCGATTGCGTCATCAACGTGGGCGTTTCCGGCCCCGGTGTGGTGCGTGCCGCCCTTGCCAAAGCGGGCGATTGCGATCTCACCGCCGTGGCAGACCTTATCAAGCGCACCGCGTTTAAGATCACCCGCATGGGACAGCTCGTCGCGTGTGAAGCGTCGCGTATGCTGAACGTGCCGTTCGGCATCGTGGATCTGTCGCTCGCCCCCACCCCCGCCGTGGGCGACTCGGTGGCGCATATTTTGGAAGAAATGGGCCTTGAAAGTTGCGGATGTGCAGGCACCACCGCGGCGCTCGCTCTACTGAACGACGCGGTGAAAAAAGGCGGCGTGATGGCGTCCTCCCACGTGGGCGGGCTCTCGGGCGCGTTCATCCCCGTCACCGAAGATGCGGGTATGATCGATGCGGCGCGCAGCGGGGCGCTCTCCATTGAAAAACTGGAGGCGATGACCGCCGTCTGCTCGGTGGGACTGGACATGATCAACATCCCCGGCGATACCGCCCCCGAAGTGATCTCCGCCATCATCGCAGACGAAGCCGCCATTGGCATGATCAACTCAAAGACGACCGCCGTGCGCGTGATTCCCTGCATCGGCAAAACCATCGGCGACGAGCTTTCCTTCGGCGGGCTCTTGGGTGAAGGACCCGTGATGCCGGTATCCACCTACTCCCCCGCTCGCTTCATCCATCGCGGCGGCCGCATCCCCGCACCGATCCAAAGTTTGAAAAATTGACAACAAAAAGCCACACACATCGACAACCGATGCGTGTGGCTTTCTTTCTTATGATAAAATCATGGCCCGCACATCCGTTTCGTCCCGCGAAACGGGCATATCCGCGCTCGGAAAACGCAAATATTGACAAAACGTGATGGATACACCGTTTTGTTCCCATCGGAACATCGGCCCTTGGGACCACGTTTTGATATGACTTTGTGTGGAATAGCGATAAGAGTCCACGGATATTTTTTGA
Organism: Acutalibacteraceae bacterium; assembly: GCA_045591985.1. GTDB lineage: Bacteria > Bacillota > Clostridia > Oscillospirales > Acutalibacteraceae > SIG588. The sequence goes on along the minus strand of JAZNTV010000028.1, from coordinate 30,509 downwards.
TTCAAATAGCGTATCACCGCTTGAGGATCGTTCACCGCACACGGACCGTAAACGATCTGTCCGTTTTCCTCGATACACCCCGTTAAGGTCGGGGCGGCCTCAGGCGGAACGAACGGAACAAAAAATGTGCGTTTCGCCATCACCGTCGGCACCTCCACCTTTCCCACCACATGTTGCAACAGCAAACGGGCGTCGGTGGAGGTCACCGCACCGTCACCGTCGATATCCGCTACCGCCGTCTGTTCGGCGGAAAAGTGAATCTTTCCGACAACACACTGCAACAGTAACCGAGCATCAGTAGAGGTACACACACCGTCACCGTCATAGTCCCCTGTTGCAGGGGTGTGACGTATGATCTCATACGGATGCGCGTTCGCCACAGCCCACCGATGGGCATAACTGTCCTTATACACCCACAGCAATGTATCTTCGTGGAACGCCCCGCGACCGATCAATGCGACATTGTATGGCACGATGATCTCTGTGAGAGCAGAGGCTTCGGAAAACGCGCGAGAAAATATCCCTTTCAGTGTATGCGGTAACACGACCTCTTCCAACGCATCCATTCGGGGAAACAGTTCTCCCAACAGCACGATACCGTCTTCGAACACGATTCGACGCGGGCAATAACTTTCACCTTCGTAGGCAAACAGATCTACTGTTGTAACAGGGATGTCGCCGAGTACCGACGGAACGATCAACTCCTCGTCCTGCCCGTTGTAATCCCAGAGCACCCCCGGCGTATAAAATGCCCATTGATCGGGCGACTCAGCGATAGGTACCACCGTCGGTGACAAAAGTAAACTTAGAACCAACATCGCAACACTTACAAGATGTATGCCTTTGTTGAAAAGCGAGCTTCTCTTTGTAGCAACCATACCATCACCTTCTCGAAACGTCAAATTAAATGATTGCCACCCACGGTTCGGTGCATCGTACACCTTCATTATATGTTACTGCATAGCATATTGTCAACAAAACTATCGTTTTAAACTTTTTTTATAAACTTATATACAAAAATATATTCACTTTGACAACAAGCTTTCCTCCTTCGGCGGGCTTCTCGGCGAAGGCCCGGTGATGCCGGTATCCACCTACTCCCCCGCTCGCTTCATCCATCGCGGCGGCCGCATCCCCGCACCGATCCAAAGTTTGAAAAATTGACAAAACATGAAAAATCCCATCGGCATTCGTTACGATACCGATGGGATTCTTTTATGTAATCACTTATGCCACGGGAAATTGCGCAATCTTTTTCACTGCGTATTGGAGAATCAATCGCGCATCGGTAGAATCCACCTTGCCGTTACCGTCCACATCCGCCACGGCCGTGTTTAACGCATCCGCTGTAATCTTCTTCACCGAATACTGAAGCACCAAACGGGCATCGGTGGAGTCGATCTTGCTGTCGCCGTTCACATCGCCCGGCGCACCAAGTGCACGGTCAAATCCACAGCTGTTGCAAACAGAATCATCCTCATCGCTGTACACATGCTTGCGGCAAGCCGTATAATGCCACGCCGCCGTACCAAGCACCTCATTGCCGGCAGCGATTGCTATGGCTGCGCGCTCATCTACCGTACCGGTGTACCACACATCCGTTACGCCCGCCCAATTAAAGGCGTTTTCACCGATCGTTGTTAACTCTTTCGGAAGGGTGATCGCCACCATGTTATCGTTCCACGCAAAGGCGTCGGCACCGATGCTTGCAACGTTATTGCCAACCGTTACCGAACGAAGTTCATCACAACTTGCAAACGCAGAAGCACCGATGGCGGTGACACTATCGGGAATAGTCACCGAGCGCAATGCGTTACAAGCATAAAACGCATTATCTCCCAAGCTCTTCACCTTATTACCGATGGTCAAGTTACTCAAAGCATCGCTGAAAGCAAAGGCATATTCACCGATCGTTTCCACACCGTCACCGATAACCACCTTGCGCAAAGCGTCACAATCGTAAAAAGCCATTTCACCAATAGCCGTCACACCGTTTGGGATCGTCACGGTCGTAATGGCATCGCAGTCGGCGAAAACGCCGGAGCCAATGGTCGTTACGCCGCTCGGGATCGTTACGTTTTTAAGCGCAACACACGCACCGAATGCGTCATCACCCAATGTCGTCAATCCTTGGGGAAGATCGGCGGAAACAAGTGCACTACAGGCAGCAAACGCATTTCTTCCAATCGTTTTCAACCCGTTCGGCAACGCGATCGTCGTAAGCGATTCGCACATGTAAAACGCGGCATCTTCGATCGCGGTAACACCGGCGGGGATGTTCACTGTTTTCAGCGCAATGCACTGATAGAAAGTGGAATTGGGAATCACTGTCAACCCGGCGGGCAAAGTCACCTCAGAGAGCGCATCGCAACGAGAAAATACGTAATTCCCAAGCGCTTGCACACTCTCAGGAACAACAACCTTTTTGAGCGCAGTACACCCTTGAAACAGACCGTCTTCCAAAAACGCCAATTTTTTCGATAAGGTTACGGAAGTCAGCGCTGTACACTTGTAAAACACACCTGAGCCGAGCGTTTCCACACTGTCCGGGAGAACGACCGTTTGCAGCGCAGCGCACCCCTCGAACGCACTGTTAGCCACGGCGGTCACACCATCGGGAATGGTGACCGTTTTCAAATTTGTGCAGCCGCTGAACGCGTAAGTATCCACGGTTTTCACGCTGTTCGGAATGGTCACCGACGCGAGAGACGTACACCGCGCAAACGCACTGGATTCGATGGTTTTCACGCCATTCGGGATGACCACCGACGTCAAAGATGTGCAATCGGCAAACAGGCCGAAACCAAATGTTTCAAATGTCCCCCCAAAACTCACCGTCCTCAAGGAGGAACACCCGCTGAACACATACCCATCAAAGGTCGTCACGCTGCTCGGAATGGTCACCGAGGTGATGGCAGTACAATTCTCGAACGCTTTATAACCAAGAACTTTTACAGGGTAGCCGCCAAGCATTGCGGGAATCACCACATTACCGCTGATAGCGGTATTCACATCAACGATCGTCGTTTCGCCTTTGTAAGTAGATACCGAATAGGTAAAGTACCCTTCGGTTGCCTCTGCTGCCGTGGCAAACAACATCGTCCCCGCAGGAAGGCAGGTCAGCAACAGCGCCATCGTCACCAGAACAGATAGTATACGTCTCATTTGTTTTCCCCTCCGCTTTCTTTACATTTTTCACATTATACCTCCCCTGGGATTTTCTGTCAAGGCAGAAGTATTCATCGTAAGATGCTACCTTTCAAACATATTCTTGCTTTTTGGGCATAAATATGGTAATATACCCAAAAACGTCAAAGAAAGGCGGTTACCGTTATGATACACAACAACGTGTTGGATGCCATCGGCTCCACCCCCATTATTCGTCTCGGCCGTATGGTGCCCGCAGGCGCCGCCGAAGTGCTTGTGAAATTCGAAGGATTGAACGTCGGCGGTTCCATTAAGACCCGCACGGCATTTAACATGATCACCCAGGCAGAAAAGCGCGGGCTGCTCTCTCCCGATTCGATCATCGTAGAGCCGACCAGCGGCAACCAGGGCATCGGTCTCGCGTTGGTGGGTGCGGTGCGCGGCTACCGCACCGTCATCATTATGCCCGATTCGGTGAGTGAGGAACGCCGTAAACTGGTGCGGCACTACGGTGCCGAGGTCGTGTTGGTACACGACGCGGGCAATATCGGCGATTGCATCGACGAATGTGTGCGTACCGCTCTTAAAATGGCGGAAGACGACCCGAAAGTCTTCGTGCCGCAGCAGTTTGAAAACGAGGATAACCCCAACGTACACCGTCACCGCACCGCTTTTGAGATCTTGGAACAAGTGGCGGGGCCCATCCACGGGTTTTGTTCAGGCATCGGCACGGGCGGCACCATCACGGGTATCGGCGAGGTACTGCGTGCCAACAATCCCGACATTACCATTTGGGCGGTGGAACCCGAAAACGCCGCGATCCTGGCAGGCGGCACCATCGGCACCCACGTGCAGATGGGCATCGGCGACGGACTCATCCCCGGTGTGTTAAATCAGCACATTTACGAAGATATCTGCATCATTTCGGATGAAGAAGCGTTGCAGACCGCACGGGATCTGGCGCGACTGGAAGGGTTGATGTGCGGCATTTCCAGCGGCACCAACGTCGCCGCCGCCATCCGTATGGCGCAAAAACTCGGAGAAGGCAAAACGGTGGTCACCGTGTTGCCCGACACAGCAGAGCGCTACTTCTCCACCCCGCTGTTCGAGGGCAAATAAAACCGACACAGAAAAAAACAGGAACTGCCGTTGTCGTGCAGTTCCTGTTTTTTTATTTGCTCATTTTTTCCATATCGTTTTTGCGAATCTCCACACGGCGCACCTTGCCGCTGATGGTCTTCGGCAATTCGTCCACAAACTCCACGATGCGCGGATATTTGTAAGGCGCGGTGTGTGTCTTCACATATTCCTGGATTTCCTTTTTCAAAGCATCGCTGCCCGCGGTCCCTTTCACCAACACGATAGTGGCTTTCACAATCTGACCGCGCACCTCGTCGGGAACAGGTGTGATGGCACATTCCAGCACGTACGGCAGTTCCATGATAACGCTTTCGATCTCGAACGGCCCGATGCGGTAACCGGAGGATTTGATGACGTCGTCGATACGGCCGACATACCAGAGATAGCCGTCTTCATCCATCGTCGCCTGATCGCCCGTATGATAGAACCCGTCATGCCAGACATCGCGGGTCTTCTCTTCATCTAAATAGTACCCGACAAAGAGGCCGCAAGGAGCGGTATCCTTCACGCGGATGCAGATCTCGCCCGCGTCGCCCGTCTTGCATTCGTTGCCGTCGGGATCGAGCACCGCTACATCGTAGAGCGGACTGGCCTTGCCCATCGAGCCGATCTTCGGGGTGGACCCCACAAAATTCGCGATGGACAATGTGGTTTCGGTCTGACCGAAGCCTTCCATGATGGTAAGCCCCGTCGCCTTCTTAAACTGATTGAACACTTCGGGGTTCAGCGCTTCGCCCGCCGTTGTCGCGTATTCAATGGAGGAAAGATCGTATTTCGACAGATCTTCTTTGATGAAGAAACGATACATCGTAGGCGGTGCACAGAAGGTGGTGATGTGATATTTCTTGAACATCGGCAGAATGTCTTCCGAATGGAAACGGTCGAAATCGTAGGTGAACACCGCCGCTTCACACAGCCATTGGCCGTACAACTTGCCCCACAGCGCCTTGCCCCAACCCGTGTCGGAAATGGTAAAATGCAACCCGTCGGGGTTGACGTTGTGCCAGTGACGGGCGGTGGGATAATGACCGAGTGCATATTTGTAGGAATGGGTCGCAATGCGAGGATATCCCGTCGTACCCGAAGTGAAGAGCATCAGCATCGGGTCGTCACCGCAGGGGGTGTTTTCGGTGCGGAAATAGTGGGTACTGAACCGTTCCATCTCTACATCGAAGTCGTTCCAACCGTCCTTTTTGCCGCCGACCAACACCTTCAACATATCGGGGCATTCCGCGGCAGCTTTTTCCGCCTCGGTCGACACATCACCGTCTGCCGTACAGACGATCGCCTTCACTTTGGCCGCTTTATAGCGATAGGTGAAATCGTGTTCCACCAACTGGTTGGTCGCCGGGATAGCGATCGCGCCGATCTTGTGAAGCGCCAGCATGCAGAACCAGAACTGGTAGTGGCGTTTAAGCACCAGCATCACAGTGTCACCTTTCTTGATGCCGAGCGATTCGAAGTAGTTTGCCGTCTTGGCGGAATATTTTTTCATATCGCTGAAGGTGAAGCGGCGGTCGGTCTTGTCGTTTGCCACCCACAGCATCGCCAGCTTATCGGGATCTTTTTGAGCAATGGCATCCACACAGTCGAAGGCAAAATTGAACTTGTCTTCGTTCTTAAACCGAATACCGTTGAACACACCGTTTTCATCGTAGAACGATTCGATGAAATTGTCTGCCACGCTGACTTTCGTTTCTTCTTTTTCCACCGCTTTGGACGCCGTGTACGGTGTTTCGGGATATTCCTCGCTCACCAGACCGTTTTGCGGATTCAACACCACGGCATGGAACTCGCATCCGCCTTCGCTGATCGCGATCATACCGTGCGGAATAAGGCTGTTATAAAAGATGGAGTCGCCTTCGTGAAGGATATCCACATGATTGCCGACCTGCACTTTCAGCGAACCTTTTACCACCACGTCAAATTCCTGACCGTTGTGGGAACTGAGCTTCATCGGGGCATTCTGTTCTTCGGGAATGTAGGGGAATTTCACCAGGAACGGTTCGGCCAACTTATCCTTGAATTTCGGCGCTAAGTTGTTATACTCCACCCCGTGCTGTTTCAATATCTTAAGACCTTCCCCCTTACGGGTGACCGCAAACGAGGAAAGGGTCGTGCTGGTACCCTCAAGCAAGTCTACCACTTCAACGTCGCACGCCTTGGCGCACTTATAAATAAACGTGAAACTGAAGTCGGTCTCGCCGCTTTCCAAAATCTTGTAATCTTCAATCGTTACGCCCGTGAGTTTTGCCAACTCCTCTTGCGTATATCCCTTGGCTTCGCGCAAGTCTTTGATACGTCTTGCTACTTCTTTCAAACTGTAATCCATTGTTTCCGTCTCCTTCCAAGTTATGATTACAAATAAAAAACCCGTCTCAAAGTTTCCTTTGAGACGAGTAAATTCCTTCACCCGCGGTACCACTCAAATTGCGTCTTACGACACCGCTCTTAAGGCTCCAACAAGCCCTCTGCACTAACGCAGCAGTCAGCGGAACGCCCTACTCACAAAACGGTTTCGGGACGATCAGCTCGGAAGGGATGGGCGTTGAAACGATCTGCTGTCGGCTCGCACCACCCGCCGACTCTCTGAAAACATCCTGTTTCTGCCGTCTTCGTCACAGCTTTTTCAATATGTGACGCATTATAGCACGCTTTTTTTCACTTGTCAACACTTTTTTTCGCTTATCACACGACAAATCGTTGGCAGCATTACAAAAAAGTCCGAAAAATCCGCAAAAAACTATTGAATATGGGCACAATTTTATGTATAATGATATTTAATGAATTTTTAGGATGCATTACTATTTCAAAAGGAGAGTGCCTTATGGAAATACAACTGCAAGAATTGATCGAGCAGATCAAAAAAGAAGGTGTGGAAGCGGCGAACGCCGAAGCCGAAGCCATACTTAACGCCGCGAAAGCCGAAGCGGAAAAAACGATTGCCGATGCCAAAGCCGAAGCGGAACGTCTGTTGCTTGCCGCCAAAGCGGAAAACGAGCGCATGACCAGATCCGGTGAAGACGCGATCCGCCAGGCGGGGCGTAATCTGCTCATTTCCTTCCGCGAAAGTGTCACCCGTGAACTGCGCGCGATCGTCGGCGAACAGGTGGCGGCGGTGTACTCCTCCGATGCCTTTGCCCGCATCATCGTAACCGCGGTGGAAAATTGGGCGGCCAACCCCGATGCCGAAACGTTGGAAGTTGTCCTGAACGAAGCGGATCTGCAAACGTTGCAGGCCGTTTTGCTCGCGCAGTTTAAGGAAAAAGCGCGCGGCGGCATTACGCTGAAAGCAAACGACAATTTCGACGGCGTATTCCGCATTGCCGTGAAAGACGACGGCGCATATTACGATTTTTCGGCAGACGCCGTGTGCGATATGCTGGCAAATTACCTCTCTCCCCAAGTCACGGCACTGTTGAAAGAGGCGGAATAAACTATGGCGGAATATTATTTGATATCCCAGTTGCCGTCGCTCGACGGCGTTTCGGACAGTGCGCCGCTCCCCATTACGGAAGAACGGTTTACGGAACTGTGCGATCGCTTTTTGAGCAAACGGGCGGCACAGACGCTTCGCCGCGTTACGCTGACGCCTTCGCGGGAAAGCCACAAGGCGGGATCTCCGCTTTTGGATGCCTGGAATGCGGGCGAGCGGCAGTTGCGACTCACACTGGCGAAAGCACGTGCCGAAAAAATGCAAAAGCCGTTTGACGAGGCGGTGCCCTCCCCCTCTCCCGCGTTGTCGGGAGCGGTGCGCACCGCTATGGAAGCGGATGACCCCATGAAGGCAGAATATCTTCTGCTTCGCTATCGACTGACGTTTTTGGAAGACCTGCGTCCGGCCGATCCCTTTGCGGAGGATTTCCTGTTTTATTACCTCTTAAAGTTGAAACTGCTTGCGCGTATCCGCACATTTGATACCGACAGCGGTGCGGCTGCTTACAAAACGATTTATGACTCCGTTTTGAACGGAGATAGGTTGGAGGTTGTGAAATGACCGAAAGTAAAGGAACGGTTGTCAGTGTTAACGGCAACCTGGTTTCGGTGGCATTTGAAGGCACCGTGACCATGAACGAGATCTGTTTCGTTCACGTGGACGATACCAAACTGAAAAGCGAGGTTATCCGTATCCGCGGAAATATTGCACAGATTCAAGTATATGAAATGACCGGCGGCATAAAATGCGGCGATGAAGTGGAGTTTACAGGCGATATGCTCTCGGCCACGTTGGGGCCCGGTCTTCTCGGCCAAATCTACGACGGTCTGCAAAACCCGCTGCCGGTACTCGCAGAACAGGCGGGCTGGTTCTTGGAGCGCGGTATTTACGCCGACGGCTTGGATCGCGAAAAGACCTGGGAATTCACTCCGACCGCCAAAGCGGGCGATACGCTCCGTGCGGGCGACGTCATCGGCACGGTGCCCGAAGGCGCGTTTACCCATAAGATCTTCGTGCCTTTCCATATGCTCGGCAACTACACCGTAAAGTCCGTCGTCGAGGCGGGTGCCTATACGGTAGAGGCGCCCGTAGCGGTCATCGCAGACGAGCGCGGGCGGGAAACTTCGCTTTCCATGTCCTTCAAATGGCCGGTCAAGCGCGCCATCCGGTGTTATGCCGAACGGTTGGCACCCGCTGAGACGATGGAGACCAAAGTGCGTTTAATGGACTCTTTCTTCCCCGTTGCCAAAGGCGGCACCTACTGTACTCCCGGCCCGTTCGGCGCGGGCAAGACGGTGTTGCAACACACCACCTCGAAATACGCCGACGTGGATATTGTGATCATCGCGGCGTGCGGCGAGCGCGCGGGCGAAGTGGTGGAAACCATCACCGAATTCCCCGAATTGATCGACCCGCGTACCGGCCGTTCGCTTATGGAACGCACCATCATCATCTGCAACACCTCCTCTATGCCGGTAGCCGCGCGTGAAGCGTCGGTGTATACCGCCGTAACACTGGCGGAATATTACCGCCAAATGGGGCTCAACGTGTTGATGCTGGCCGATTCCACCTCCCGCTGGGCACAGGCTTTGCGTGAAATGTCGGGACGCTTGGAAGAAATTCCCGGCGAAGAGGCGTTCCCCGCCTATTTGGAATCCTACATTGCCGCGTTTTACGAGCGGGCGGGTCGTGTCCGTCTTTTGGACGGCTCGATCGGCTCGGTCACCATCGGCGGTACGGTTTCTCCGGCCGGCGGCAACTTTGAAGAGCCGGTAACCCAGGCCACCCTGAAGGTGGTCGGTGCGTTCCACGGTCTGTCGCGCGAACGCTCGGACGCGCGCAAATACCCCGCCATTGATCCGTTGATCTCCTGGTCGAAATACCAAACCGTCATTGATCCCGCCAAATCGCGTTATTGCAAGGATATCCTGCATCGCGGCGACGAGATCGAATCCATGATGAAGGTGATCGGCGAAGACGGCATCAGTCTTTCCGACCACATGCTATATCTGAAAGAAGAGATGTTGGACGCGGTATATCTGCAACAAAACTCCTTCGATCCCATCGAAGCGAACTGCACGACGGCGCGCCAACGTTACGTCACCGATAAGCTGATCTATGTCCTCGGCAGTGACTACGCCATCAAAAGCAAAGACGAAGCACGCGGTTTCTTCAACCGCATGCGGCAAAAGTTCATCGACTGGAACTATACGGAATTCGAAAGCGAAGCGTTCCGTGCAGCCGAACAGGAGATCGACACCTTATACGCCAGCGCCGCGGGCACGCTCGGCGCCGAAGCCGCCCAGTTGTTAAAGGATGGTGAATGAGCATGAGTAAAGTATTTAACCGCATTGAATCCATCAACGGCAACGTCATTACCGTGCGCGCCTCCGGCATTCGCTATAACGAGTTGGCGGAAATCCAAACCCGTTTCGGCAAATCGCTGGCCGAGGTCAACAAGATCGAGGGCGATATCGTATCGTTACAGGTGTTTGCCGGCGGCCAGGGTGTTTCCACCGGCGACGAAGTGCGTTTTCTCGGTCATGAGATGCGGGTCTCCTTCAGTGAAGACCTGCTTGGGCGTATCTTTAACGGTTCGGGCGAACCGCGGGACAACGGCCCCGCTCTCACCGATAACTTAAAACCGATCGGCGGCCCGTCGGTCAACCCGACCAAACGTATTCTGGCCAACCGCATGATGCGCACCAACATTCCGATGATCGATATGTTCAACACGTTGGTCGTTTCGCAAAAGTTGCCCATCTTCTCCATTTCGGGCGAACCGTATAACCAATTGCTGGCACGCATTGCCCTGCAAGCAGAGGCGGATGTCATCGTGCTCGGCGGTATGGGTTTGAAATACGACGATTTTCTCTTTTTCAAAGAGGAACTGTCAAAGGGCGGCGCGCTCAGCAAAACGGTCATGTTCGTGCACACCGCCGCCGATCCGACGGTGGAATGCATGATGATCCCCGACATGGCACTGGCGGTGGCGGAACAATTCGCCCTACAGGACAAGGACGTGTTGGTGTTGCTCACCGATATGACCAACTTTGCGGACGCGATGAAAGAGATCGCCATCACGCAAGAGCAGGTACCTTCCAACCGCGGCTATCCCGGCGACTTGTATTCCCAGCTCGCCGCCCGTTACGAAAAGGCGGTGGACTTTGCAAATTCGGGTTCGGTCACGGTATTGGCTGTCACCACCATGCCGGGCGACGACGTCACCCACCCCGTGCCCGACAACACGGGCTATATCACCGAGGGTCAGTATTATCTGAAGGGCGGGCGCATCGAGCCGTTCGGTTCTCTGTCCCGTTTGAAGCAAAACGTCAATAATAAGACCCGCAAGGATCACCGCGCCTTGATGGATGCGATGATCCGCATGTACTCCTCCTATAAAGAAACGCTTGAAAAGAAGAATATGGGTTTCTCCATGAACCGTTGGGACGAAAAACTCTTGAAATACGGTGACCTGTTCGAGCGTCGATTAATGGATCTGTCGGTCAACCTTTCGTTGGAAGACGCTTTGAATCTCGGTTGGAAGATTCTCGCCGATTGCTTCGAGAAGGAAGAGACCGGCATAAAGTCCGACCTTACAGACGAGTTCTGGCCTGTGAAGTAAGGGGGACGGTAATTTTGGCAAAAATCAAATTAACAAAAAACGAGTTAAAGGTACAAAAAGACGCCTTGAAAATGTACCGGAGATATTTGCCGACACTGACATTGAAAAAGCAACAACTGCAAGCCGAAATTCGCACCATCGAAGCCGAAGCTAACGCTGTGCGCGCCGAGCGCGAAGCACTTGAACACGGATTCCGTGACTGGATCGCCGTTTTCAGCGAGACAGACGCGTTTCCCGAAAACGTGATCACGGTGCGCAACATTCGCAAAGGCCTCGGCAACATCGCGGGGGTGGACATTCCCACGTTCGAAGGGGCGGATTTCTCCCGCGGCGACTACGATTTGTATGAAACGCCGCTGTGGGTGGATATCGCCGCCGACCACATGGAAAAGGCGATGTCACTGGACTTAAAAGCGGAAGTGTTGGATGAACAGGTACGCCTGTTGGAAGCCGAGTTGCTTTCCACTTCACAACGCGTCAACCTGTTCGAAAAGGTAAAGATCCCCGAAACGGAAGAAAACATCAAAAAGATCGCCATCTATATGGCCGATCAACAGGTCAGCGCCGTGGTGCGTTCCAAGATCTCGAAACGTAAGATCGCGGGGCGCGGCGAGATCGCTCACGAAAGGGTGGGTGATGCGGTATGATCGTGCCAATGAAAAAAGTATCCCTCATCATTATGGGCAACCAAAAAACCGAAACGCTCGGCAAACTGCGCCGACTCGGTATTATGCACATTGAGATCAGTGAAGGATACGGCGAAAAGTTGCAACGGCTGAAAGACGAGGTCGCCACACTGGAAACCGCCCTGTTCTTCATCGGCAAAACGAAGGACGGCACCGAAAAACACCTTTCGACCGCCGAAGCTCTCGAGGCGGCACACACCATCCTCTCTCTTTCCGAAGAAAAGAAAACGGTGCTTGCGGAACAAGGCGTTCTCACGACCGAACTGGCGCGTCTGCAAGGTTGGGGGGATATCGATCCCGCGGCACTGAGCGAACTGGCAACAAGCGGCGTGACCGTCTCGCTGTATGAACTCTCCCCTGCGCGTTACGACACACTGGGCGACAGTGTGCAGACCGTGTGTATCAACCGCACCAAATCGTCGGTGAAATGCCTGGTGGTTCAAAGAGGGGCGGAAGGCGAAGCGGAGATGATCGACTCCTTGAAGGATTGTCGCGTGGCCTTGCCGCAAACCGCCACCGCCGCCATGCGCAAACGCCTTTCCGCACTGGACGCGCGAGCCGCCGCCATTGACGAAACCCTCGCCTCTTACGCCGAGGATGCCGACAGCCTTAAAGACGCGGTTGCCGACCTCCGAAAAGAGATCGAATTCGAAGTATATGCTACAGGCATGACGGACGAAGACATCTCCGAGCGGAACACCACCGCAACGATCGCCTGCTTTAAAGGCTATGTCGAGGCGGAGAATATCGAACGTATCAAGCAAGCGGCCCGCGAACATGCATGGGGCATTCTGGTGGAAGACCCCACCGAGGAAGACGATGTGCCGACCAAACTGAAAAACAACAAGTTTGTCAGTTTGATCTATCCGTTGACCGACTTCCTGGGCACGGTGCCGGGGTATTTTGAACACGATATTTCGGCGTGGTTCTTGATGTTCATTCTCATCTTCTTCGGCATTATCTTCGGCGACGGCGGCTACGGTCTGCTCATCACGGCCGTGGCGGCGGTACCGATCGTAAAGTCGCTTGTGAAGAAAAAGGCCCCCTCTCCCCTGTTCTTGTTGATCGGGTTGTTCGGGCTTTCCACCATGCTGTGGGGATTGCTTACCTGCACATGGTTCGGGCTTTCACCCGCCTTGCTGCCCACATGGCTTACCAAACTCTCGATACCGGTCATTTCGAACGTGTATGCCGATAAGATCTGGTATCCTTTCTGGGTCGAGCCGGGCGGCGTGGGACTCACCACACAGCAAAACCTGCAGATCCTCTGCTTCACCTTAGCTTTGATCCAGCTTTCGGTCGCCCACATCAAAGGCGCGATACACTGCGGCCGATCCATCAAACTGCTCGGTGACGTCGGCTCGATTTTGCAGTTGGTCGGCATCTACTATGTAGTGCTGAGTCTGGTGGTCAATCCGCAGGTGTTCGGACTCGGGCTGACGGTCGGCGGCATTCCCGTCGGCACGGTGGCTATCGCGCTGGTCGGCGTCGGTTTCGTACTCAGTTTCGTATTTGCCAACTACGAAGGCAACCTTTGGAGATCGGTGCTTGCCAGTTTGAAGGATATCGTATCGGTATTGCTCGGCGTCGTCAACGTCTTTTCGGATATCGTTTCCTATATCCGTCTGTGGGCGGTCGGCCTTGCCGGTGCGGCGATCTCCACCACCGTAAACGAACTGGCCGGCCCCCTGCTCGGCAATTTCTTATTCATGATATTTGCCATCATCGTATTGGTGTTCGGTCATGGCCTGAACATGATACTGAATGTGTTGTCGGTCATCGTACACGGCATTCGACTGAACACACTGGAATTCTCATCTCACTTGAACATGTCCTGGAGCGGACATAAATTTAAACCTTTTGAAGAAAAAACAGATTGTAAAGGAGAATCATTATGAACTGGGGACTTTTGGCAACGGCAATGACAATGGGTATCGCCGCGATCGGATCGGCGATCGGTATCGGCATCGCGGGACAGGCCGCGATCGGCGCATGGAAGAAGTGCTATCTCGGCAATAAAGCCGCGCCCTTCATCCTGACCGTGTTTGCCGGTGCACCGCTTACCCAAACCATCTACGGCTTCCTTCTGATGCAACAGATGAAGGGGGCTGCGGCAGACCCGGCCTTCCTGCTCGGTATCGGCATTATGTCGGGCATCGTCATGGCGTTCTCGGCGGTGGTACAGGGCAAAGCCGGTGCCGCCGGTGCCGACGCACTGGCAGAGACCGGCAAAGGTTTCTCGCAGTACATCACGGTGGTCGGTCTTTGCGAAACGGTGGCGTTGTTCGCCCTCGTCTTCAGCATGGTTGCACTGGGATAACGCAATGTATCGAAAAACGGGGTTGCCGCCCAATGCGGCAACCCCGTTTTATGTAACGCGACGATATTCCTTCGATGATTATTTGACATGCACCGCAAACAACGCGGCCAGCGCCTTTTCCTCTGCCGTGCCGCCGTAGTTGTATTCGAGCAGATAGATGTATTCCTCACTCACCGTGTAGAGAAAATACCCGCTGAGCATATTGTCGATGTGTTTTTCCACCGCAAAAGAGGTATCGTCCACCGCCGCTGCGCCGCTGTAGATCCCCATTTTATCGGGATAGTCTTCGATCGGGTGGGTACCGTAGACGTTCTTCTCCCGTGTCAGCGAAAAGGCAATGTTGTGTCCTTCGGCGGTAAAATACCACGCCTCCCCCGTCTCTCGCGTAAGGGTGAACACGGCGGGATAGGTCAAAGTGAAGGCGTCGCCCTCGTACTGTGCAACAGCGGTATCGAGTGCGGGCGGATCGGTCGGCTCGGCAGGTGAACACCCCGCCAGACAGAGCAGCGCAAACAATAATGCCAAAATACGGCGGTACACAAAAATTCCTCCTTTTTACGGGTTGCAAATTTCGAACAAATACGGTAAAATAACATACGAAATGAGGTGACAGATATGCAAACGGTATTCGTCGGGATCAGCGGCGGTGTAGACAGCGCCGTCGCCGCGCTGTTGTTAAAACAACAGGGGTTTCGTGTGGTCGGTGTGACCATGCAGTTGTTCGGTGACCGCCTTCCCCGCACAGCCGGTGCACGCGAGATCGACGATGCACGCCGCGTGTGTGAAGCACTCGGTATCGCACACGTCGTTGCCGATATGAGCGAGACGTTTTGCCGTTTGGTGGTGGATGAATTTGCGGCGGAGTATCGCCGTGGGCGCACCCC
This sequence comes from Acutalibacteraceae bacterium, assembly GCA_045591985.1. Lineage (GTDB taxonomy): Bacteria > Bacillota > Clostridia > Oscillospirales > Acutalibacteraceae > SIG588. The sequence goes on along the minus strand of JAZNTV010000028.1, from coordinate 15,271 downwards.
CAATCCCTGCATTCTCTGCAATCGCGACCTGAAATTCGGCGCCATGTGGCAATTGGCCCGCGAAAACGGCGCCGATGCGATCGCCACAGGGCATTACGTCACCCGCTCTTTCGACAAAAACAGCGGACGCTGGCAGTTATGGCAAGACCCCACCCGTAAAGACCAGAGTTATATGCTGTGGTCACTCTCGCAAGAACAACTGGCGGCGGTGATGTTCCCGCTTGCAGGAATGGAAAAGGCCGCCGTGCGCGCTCTTGCGAAAGAAGCCGGGCTTCCCGTTGCCGACAAGGGCGACAGCATGGAGATCTGTTTTGTAGAGGACGATGACCACGCCGCCTTCATTGAGCGCTATACCGGCACAGCCGATCGCAAAGGCCCGTTTGTGGATGCCGACGGCCGCGTGCTCGGCGAACATCAAGGCATTACCCACTACACCGTGGGTCAACGCAAGGGGCTCGGTATCGCACTCGGGCGACCGATGTACGTTACCGCCCTGGACCCTGTCGCCAACACCGTGACACTCGGCGCGGAAGGGTCACAAATGACCGATATGCTCACCGCCGACGGCCTAAACTTTGTCTCTGTCGAAGCGCCGTCCGCGCCCCTTCGTGTACAGGCGAAAATACGCTATCAGGCACCGCCGGCCCCCGCAACCCTGAGTGTCGCCGACGGAGTGGCCACGGTATTGTTCGACACACCGCAGCGTGCCGTTACCCCCGGTCAATCGGTGGTGTTCTATCAAGACGGCCTGCTGATCGGCGGCGGATTTATACATTAATAACCGCACCTCTTTTCGGGCATACTCCCGAAAAGAGGTGTTTTTTATGAAACGCAACGGACGGTTTACACTGTTTTTATTCGGCGGCAGTCTCTATGTTTTGCTCGAAAAATGGTGGCGCGGATACAGCCACTGGTCGATGTTTTTGCTTGGTGGATTTTGCTTTCACGTAATGGGCGAGGTGGATGCCCGCTGCCGTGAAAAACAACTGTGGAAACGTTGTGTGCTGTGTGCACTGCTCATCACCGCCGCCGAGTTTTTATGCGGGTGCGTGGTGAATCTGTATCTGAAACTGCGCGTGTGGGATTACCGCCGTTTCCGCACCAATCTTCTTGGGCAGATCTGCTTGCCGTATACCCTTCTGTGGGGCGTGTTGAGCCTGGCGGGCATGCCGCTGTATCGTCTGTTACAAACGGCGGCGACAGGCATCGTAAAGCGGGCAACCGTCGCACTTCGGCGAGCGCGCGGTACACACGTCACGTCCGAATAACACCAAACGGTGACAGAAATCATTGCTTTCGGAAGGCGGCAACAACGCACGCAACGCCAATTCCACTTTATACGGATCTTTGGTATCGCACAACCCCAGACGGTTCGCAATGCGAATACAGTGGGTATCCGCCACCACCATCCCTTCCGCACCGTATACGTCGCCGCAAATGAGGTTGGCCGTCTTACGCCCTACGCCCGGCAAGCGAGTCATCTCTTCCACCGTTCGGGGAATTTCGCCGCCGTATTCGGAAAGTAACATACGCGCCGCCATCACGATATCCTGTGCTTTCATCTTATAGAACCCGCAAGAGCGGATATACGGTTCGACATCGCAAGGTTCGGCGGCGGCGAATGCCGCCATATCGGGAAACCGTTCGAACAAGGCGGGGGTCACTAAATTGACACGGGCATCGGTGCACTGTGCCGACAGACGCACCGCCACCAACAGGTGAAACGGGTCCTCGGCATGCAGCGAACAGATCCCCTCGGGATATCGTTCTTTTAAGCGTTCCACCGCCGTTGCGGCAATCTGTTTTTCGGTCATCACGGTCCCTCCACATACGGTTTATATGCGTCATTATATCACAACGGTACGAACAAATCAACTTTTGAAAGAAATACTTGCACTTTTTCGCCATATGTGGTATGCTGATACAGATAAGTTAGCAAAATGTAGGAGGCATCCCGTATGAAATGTCCGTTTTGCGGTTATACCGAAAGCAAAGTGATCGATTCCCGTCCCACCGACGAGTTTGCGCGTATTCGCCGCCGCCGGGAATGTCTCGGTTGTACCAAACGCTTTACCACCTATGAAGTGGTGGAAAGTTTGCCTATTATTGTGGTAAAGAAGGATAAATCCCGCGAAACCTTCGACCGCGAAAAGTTGCTCGGCGGTATGATTCGCGCCTGCGAAAAGCGCCCCGTATCCATCCAGACGTTGGAACGGGCGGTAGACGATATCGAGATCCAACTGCAAAATTCGCTCGATCGCGAAGTGGATTCCATCGCCATCGGCGAATACGCCATGCGCGCTTTAAAGGAGATCGACGAAGTCGCCTATGTGCGGTTTGCTTCGGTCTATCGCCAGTTTAAGGATATCCAGAGTTTCCGCGAAGAGATCACCAAGCTGCTCAACGAATAAGATACCAAAAAGCCACCCTTCACGGGTGGCTTTTTCAATATCCTCTCTTAATACTCCGTGCGGTTGAGAACCGCCCGCTGTTGCCATTCGGGTAAGCATATAAAATACTCACTGAAGCCGTAGAGTCGGACAGTAAGACTCTTGTACCTCTCCGGATACACCATTGCGTCTTCGAGTGTTGCACGATCGATGACGCTGATACCCACATGCAGTCCGCCCATTTGAAAATAGGACAGCGTAAGTGCTTTTAAGATCGTGGGTGAAACCTTCTGTGAAAAGGTCAGATTGAGTCCGCCGCCCGCCGTGCGTTCAAAGGGCAGTTTGGCCACACTCTTCAACAAAGCGGTGATCCCTTTGGTATCCGCGCCGTAGGTCGGAGACTGATTTTCGCTGTAGGGTTCGCCGTATTTTCGCCCGTCGGGCGACGCACCCGTTTCGCCGCGCCAACGATTTTCCCGTTCCAGCGAGTAAAACCCCGGTATGTTATATTCGTTAGCACGTCGCGGAAGCCGATCCACCGCATCCACCATCGCCGTCCCCGCCATCACAGTGTAGCGATCGTTTTCGCTGTCGTTGCCGAAGCGTTCATACCCCCGTATTTCGTTTCGAAGTGCTTCGTGATGTTCGTAATTTTCGTCCAGGATCTTCATAAATGCCGCATACGAATACCGTTTCTCTCCGAAGACCAATTTGTCCAGCACCATCAGTGAGTCACCGACGGTCGCCACACCGGACAAGAAATAGTTGTTGAGACAATACGGACGGTCTTTATCGTATGCATACTTACACACCATGGCCGTGTCGGTGAGCAGCAACGAATCCAGCAGGGTGGATTGTCGCATGTTTTCCGTGGACTTGATCCAATGGCGATGCTCCATATCTTTCGTCAACGCCGTTGTGTAGTCTTTCAGTATCTCTTCTATCGAGGCATACTCTTTATCGTGCAACACCTGAAGAAAGATCTTCACGGTGGGAACGTAGTATTCGCCCCGCGGGTTGTGATAATGCAAGTCGAAGGTACAGCAAGCCGAATAGGTGAAATCCTTGGCGATCTCCGCAGAAACGCCGCGGTCGGTCAGGCATCGGAAGACCGTACCGTAGTTATACACATTGACCTTATCCGTCAACACGGCGAGCGATCGGAACACCTGTTCGGTGAACGCGGCGTCCGCATCGGGTTTCAGACGGACGACGATTTCGGGTTGCGGCATGGTGTTCAACTCTGCCGCTTTCAGACACACCGACGAGAAGGCGTTCGGCGTTTCACCGCCGATATTGAGATACTGCTTGGAGGAGGGACAACCGATCGGTTTTACGTTGTAGTTGTGCGCACATCGTCCGCAGATCTCATTCGTTTTTATCATAAACCCCGCAAGAAGTTCCGTCAGTTCGTCTTCGGTCTGTCCGTCGGCCAGTGCCTGTTCGTAAAACGGGAACATATACTGGTCGAAGTTTCCGAATGCATAATCCCGTGCGCCGATGTAACAACTGAGTATCATATGCAGGATCCATATCCCCTGCAACGCGGAATACAAATCATACGCCGGCTCATACGGTACCGTACGAAGCGCTTTGGCCATCGAGTGACGTCCCGCTTTTTCGGCTTCTTCCGCATAGCGGGAGCAATACGCCCGCACAGCCTCTGCCACGATCCCGGCATTTCGGGCGAAACTTTCCGATGCGGTGTCCCCTTTTTCCTGTGCAATCGCCTCTATTTCGGAAACGATCCCCTTCAAACCGCACTGTAACACCTTGCGGTAATCGGGGCTGAGATGCCCTGTAGAATGCAATAGGGGATTGGCCGTCTTCAACCCTTCATAGGGCAACGCTTCCACCACACGTCCTGCAAAATAGTCGTGTTCGTTGAGGGGGACGGAAACACGGGCAAGCAACTTTGAAAAAATCACGGCAAATTTATCCGTCGCGTCATACGCTGCCATTTCCCGTTCCAGTTGTCCTAAAATTTCGTCACGCTCAATAAAGCACGCGCGGTTGTCCGATTCAAACACCAATTCCTTAAGTTTCAGCAAATTCGCCATAGGTATCACTCCTTCGAGTTTCACTGCTTACTCCGCGGTGAGCAATCCACGGACTTTTTCGGGGAAATCCCGATAATCGTCGATCGTGATATACGGAAAATCCGATTGATAGACCGCCTCGTCATTACCGCCCGTTCCGTAATCGTCCCCGATATAGACGACCTCCCGGTGCGCATAACCGTTTTCTTTGCAGTAGGTATCCAACGCGTAAAATTTATCGTACGGTTTCGGTGCCATATCAAACGAGGAAGACCCGCCTACGAACACACAATACTCGCCGAAAGTGTTTACCACGTCCTCATAAATGCGGCGGCGCTTAACGCGGTCGGGATCAAATGCCAACTTATCCTCCTGCTTGGCTTTGGTGCCGAGAAGCGGAAAGGTCACACAACCGGAGGGGTGAAATTCCACCCCTTCCCCCGCATACGCGGTATAGCCGTATTTTTCGCGCAACACACGGATCTTTTCGGCGACGGCATCTTTGTCGCAGGGAACGACCGTATCGCGCACAATATCCATTCCCGCTGTTTGGGGGTTATACACACCGCACTGCATACCGTAGTTGCCGAGGATATCCACGGGAAATTGCTGAAGCTGGTTGAAAATGCGCATCACCTGCCCCGCGCCGACCATAAGCAACGTATATCGTTTGGCAAGTTCCGTAAGAACCGCCCGATTTTTTGCACTAAGCGGTGATTTGTGCTGTGTCAATGTGCCGTCCAGATCCATCGCAATGACCTTGATATCTTTATACATCCTCCGTCTCCCCCATCAGATCGTAATACAGCCACAACACGGTATAGCGATCTTTCAAGTCTTTGGCATAGGCGATCGCATCGCGCCGTTTTTCCTCACGGTAAAGAGCATAGAACGCTTTCATGTCCAGACCGACAAGAGCAAGCATTTTTAAGATCTCCTCGGCCGTGGGCACTTCTGCCAATATGCTTTTGATCTCCGCTTCTTTTTCCTTGTAGACAGATGCGCGATCAGCGGCATAGTGGCCGACCATTTGCTGCAACGCGATACACCCTTCGGCAACCGAACGATAGATCTTTTGCATCTTACGCTGATAATGCGCTGCCGTCGGGCGATAGATCCGCTCCGGAAACGGGCGAGATACAAGCGTTTCGCGGATCTCCGCCGTGACCACCGTGGAATACGCTACGTCGATACCATGTGGGAAATAGTCCTCCCCGTGCACAAGACCCGTTATCTCAAAGAAATGAGACAAGTGGTGTTCACTCCCCGAGGCGGGACGCGACGAGCCGGCAAAACTCATCAGAATGCCGATGATAATAAGCGATTCCATCAACGTTCGGATGCTTTCTTCGTCTCTTTTTAAAATACCGTCTGCCAGATCCAGCGTCCGCTGTATTTGGCGGTAGGTCAGATCGTATATGTAATCACAAAAATATTCGCCGTTTACACAGTGGCTTAATTTCCAGTCGTTAAGGGCGGAAAACTTTCCGATAATATCACCGTATCCCGCTTTTATCATGTCCATAGGGGCATTCGCCAACACGTCCGTGTCGGCAACGATAGCGCGGGGAAGTCCCGCAGGATAGGTCACTTTCATACCGTCCGTAATCATAGCGGCACCGTTCGAGGCATAGCCGTCCATAGACGGTGCTGTTGCCACGATCACATACGGCACGTTATTGTAAAAGGACACGTATTTACACAAGTCCTGGATAACACCCGAACCGATACCGACGATCAGTTCCGCATCGGTAAGACGGCGGCAAACGGCGGCTATGGCCTCTTCATTCGGCACAAGAACGTCTTTGCCGCTGAAGATCACTTCGGCGATCCGTTTGCCCTGCAGGGCGGCCAGCGTTTGTTTACCTGCGGCCGCAAAGGTATTTTCATCGGCAACGAGCAAAACGTTACGGACGTCACAACACACCTCTTGTAAACGCTGTGTTGCGTTTTTCTCAACATAGACGTGTTGAATGTCGCAGGTATGCCGTTTCCCGCAGGAACAGGTCGTTCCGCGAAGCAATGCGTTGATATCCATAAAAGATCCCCTTTACACGATTCCTACAAGTATGTTATAATATACCCGTCAGAATAAATCAACAATTATCCATAAATCGAACAAATCGTGGAGATTTCAGAGCGAATTTCATTCAATCGATCAAAATCCGTCACCGGGAGGGCGTAACATGCTGAGCAAAGAGCGCGAGCAGGAAATACTGAACATACTCAAACTAAACGGATTCGTTTCGGTAAAACAACTGTGTAACACGTTGTTTGCCAGCGAATCCAGCATTCGCCGAGATCTGAAAACGTTGGAAGAACGCGGACTGGTCAAACGCAGTTACGGCGGGGCATCGCTTGAAAATCATTTTTCAAACATCGTCACGTTCAATCACCGCACACGGCAGAATGTAAAATCAAAACGGGATATTGCCAAAAAGGCGGTTTCGCTGATACACGACGGCCATATTCTTTTTCTTGATCAATCTTCTACCGCTTTTTATTTGGCAACCGAACTTGTAAATCGGAGTTCACTGACGGTTGTCACGAACAATATCGAAATCCTGATGCTTTTGGCGAATTCAAGAATCAAGGTGCTGTCTTCGGGCGGCTCTTTGAGTGACGAAAATCGCAATTGCCTTGTAGGCGGCGAGGCACAAAAGACCTTTTCAAATATCTTTGCCGACTACGCCTTTTTCTCCGTAAATGGAATCACGGAGGATGCCGTGGTCACGGATTGTGCAACCGAAGAGATCGCGGTACGCAACACCATGTTTAAAAATGCCAACCAAACCGTGCTTTTGTGTGACAGCACGAAATTCGGTATTCGTGCCCCGTTCAAACAATGTGAACTCAGCGACGTGGATTATCTTATCAGCGAAGATACCACCGCCTCGTATTTTTCGAAATTTCAAGACACGGTAGCATTACTGTAAGACCGATCCCGAGACCAAAACACGGCAACCGCCTTTTCTTGACGGTTGCCGTACTTTTTTATCCTTTTATATTCTTCCAATACGCTTCGTAAGCTTGTTCGTTTTTGTTGTCCCCTGCGTGGTAATACACCGTATCCGCCAACACGTCGGGGAGATACTGCTGTTTTACCCAGTGGTTGGGGTAATTGTGGGGATAGAGATAGTGCTGGCCTTTGACCGCCGCATCCGCACCGTCGTAGTGTTTGTTTTGAAGTTCACGCGGGATGGGGCCGATGCGCCCCGCTTCCACATCCGCCATGGCGGCGTTGATGGCATCGTGCACCGAATTGGATTTCGGTGAACGGCACACCAGCACCACCGCATCCGCCAACGGCAGACGCGCCTCGGGCAGGCCGACCTGCAACGCCGTATCGACCGCCGCTTTCACGATCGGTAATATCTGCGGATTGGCCAGCCCCACGTCCTCCGCTGCACAAACGAGCAAGCGGCGGCACGCCGAAGGCAGATCCCCCGCCACCAACAACCGCGCAAGATAGTGTAATGCGGCATTTTCATCCGAACCGCGCATCGACTTTTGATAGGCGGAAAGGATATCGTAATGCTCGTCTCCTTCGCGGTCGTATCGCATGGCACTGCGTTGCGCCAATTGCTGTGCGGTATCGATCGTTACCACGCGCGCACCATCCGCCGCAGGCGGCGTAGACAGCACGCAGAGTTCCACAGCGTTTAACGCTTTGCGCACATCACCGCCGCAGTTTTGGGCAATGTGAGCGATCACGGCCTCATCCGTTTCGATCGAAACGCCCTGTTCCGTCGCTAAAAAAGCAAAGCCGCGGCGCACCGCCACCTTCAGGTCCTCCACTTCGACCGGCTTGAATTCAAACACGGTGGAACGGCTTAAGATGGCGTTATACACATAAAAATAGGGATTTTCGGTAGTAGAGGCGATCAACGTGATCTGTCCGTTTTCAATAAACTCCAGCAAGGTCTGCTGTTGTCGCTTGTTGAAATATTGGATCTCGTCGAGATACAAGAGTATCCCTCCGACCCCTGCAAGGGTATCCACCTCGCTCACCACCGCTTTGATATCGGCGGTAGAGGCGGTCGTGCCGTTCAACTTGTGTAAACGCATGTCCGCCCGTTCGGCGATCATACGTGCCAAGGTGGTCTTCCCCACGCCGGACGGACCGTAGAAAATGAGGTTCGGAACCTTTCCCCCATCCACGATACGGCGCAAGGCACGCCCTTCGTCCAACAAATGATGTTGGCCGACCATATCCTCCAATGTTTGCGGGCGCATGCGGTCCGCCAGCGGTGCACTCACACGCCCGCCCCCTTTCGACTTACTTTCGGATCAATACAGCGGATACTTAGCACACAGCGCGTTCACGCCTTCGCGCACCGCCGCGGCGTTGCCTTCGAAATCGGTGATGACTGCTTTAATGAAGCCCGCGATCTCATCCATATCCGCCGTGTTGAGACCGCGTGTAGTCACCGCAGGAGTACCCAAACGCAACCCGCTGGTCACAAACGGCGACAGCGGCTCGTTCGGAATGGAGTTCTTGTTCGCGGTGATAAACACTTCGTCCAAACGATGCTCAAGTTCCTTGCCCGTCACACCCGTGTCGCGCAGATCCATCAGCATCAAGTGGTTGTCGGTACCACCCGAAACCAGTTTGAGATCGCGGCGAATAAGACCGTCGGCCAGCGCCTTTGCATTATCGCAAATGCGGCTCTGATACTCCTTGAACGCATCACTCATCGCTTCGCCGAAACAAACGGCTTTGGCAGCAATGATGTGCATCAGCGGGCCACCTTGCGAACCGGGGAACACCGCCTTGTCGACCGCTTTCGCGTGTTCTTCACGACAGAGGATCAAACCGCCGCGCGGACCGCGCAACGTCTTGTGAGTAGTGGTGGTCACCACATCGCAATACGGCACCGGGTTCATATGTTTGCCCGCCGCAACCAAACCCGCGATGTGCGCCATGTCCACCATCAAAAGCGCGCCGCATGCATCGGCAATCTCGCGGAAAATATCAAAACGAATTTCGCGGCAATACGCACTGGCGCCCGCCACGATCAACTTCGGACGATGTTCCATCGCAAGCGCACGCACCTTGTCGTAATCGATGCGGCCGCTCTCCTCGTCGACACCGTAGGGAACGAAGTTATAAAGCTGACCCGAGAAATTCACGGGCGAACCGTGCGTCAAATGGCCGCCGTGAGCAAGGTTCATACCGAGCACCGTATCACCGGGTTGGATAAGCGCCATATAGGCCGCCTGGTTGGCCTGTGCACCCGAGTGGGGCTGCACATTCGCATGGTCGGCACCAAACAGTTGACAAGCACGGTCGCGGGCGATGTTTTCCACAACATCCACATCCTGACAGCCGCCGTAGTAGCGCTTGCCCGGATAGCCTTCCGCATACTTATTGGTCAACACACTGCCCATCGCCGCCATTACCGCCGGAGATACAATATTCTCCGAGGCGATCAGTTCCAGATTACGACGCTGACGGAACAGTTCCTGCTCCATCGCCGCACCGACAGCCGGATCCGCGTTTTTTACAAAACCAATGGTATCCATCAAATTTTCATACATAGCTTTTCGACTCCCTTTTAATGATTGAATATACACACGACAGTATACTACATTTCCTTTTCAAAAACAAGAGGAAAACAAAAAAAGTGCTCTTTGCACAGCAAAAAGCACCGTTTCTGTCAAAAACCTGTGAATTTTATTCTTCTGCTTTCTCTTCGCCGCTGTCTACTACCGCATGCACCGTCACAATGCGGATGCCGCCGTTATTCTGCGATTCGAAAGTCATCTGCCCGTCACACAAGGAGCAGGACGCGCGTTCGTCCCATTCGGGCGGTGTCTGCACCGGCACCGGAATTGCTGTGCGCGCCGCGATGCACGCTCGCTGATGCCCCGACACCACTTCGGCATGGCCGCATTCGCACGGCAAAATAACGATGGGTTTTTCCTGCGATTTAGCCAGCATCGTCCGATATAAGCGCGGACAATACAGCAAATCGTTGGCAGCCAGTTTCCCCGCAGGTGAAACAAAATGATCGCCGATGACCGATAGCGAGCACTTACCCGTTTTCATAAAATAGCAGGTAGATTTACTGAGCGAAATAGTCGCTTCCATCTTACCGCGAATCACACCCATACCGTCCGCTCCTTTCCTTACTTTTTCGTCTTTGATATTATACCCCCTTTCTTTCGAAAAAGCAAGTCTTTTTATTCGCGCGCCATCGAAAGCATCACACCGCCGCACAACACCAACAGGGCGGCCGAGGCGGCCGCCGATACCGAAAACGGGTGTACAGCGGTTACCGTATACAGCGGAGCAACCGCTGTCGTCACATTCGACGTCATCGGCATAACGGCAAACAGCCCCGCCGAAAGAAAACCGCCGACAAGCGCGTGTGCACACCGCCCGACATAGTATGAACCCCATGGCAAAGCGGGTTCCGAAAACATACCCCGTATCTGCATTGCCACCGATAAGCCACCCCATCCGAGCGCCGCTCCCAGCAAAAAAGCCACCCCCACGCCCGAAAACCGACAAGCAGCCAGTTCCACACAACCGCAACTGACCTCCCAAAACGCCGCATAGATCGCCGCAGGGATTGCAGGACTTGTAAAGGTAGAAAGCATCACATTTGTGACGCCGACCGCATCCGACAACGTAAGCACAGCGGAAAACAGCAACACAAAGCCGCTGATACCGAGTATGGAGGTGACCGCCCGCTCGACCGCTAACGAAAAAATCGCTGAAAATGCGACTTTTTGAGGTGGGGGCACCTTTTGTTTTGTCGGCTCACCTCGACGGCGTGTGAAAAATGCGATCAACAGCATGGCAAGCACATGCGCAGCGTAAAGCAAAACACCTTTATAGGCGCTTCCGAGCAAACGTGCCCCGACTGTGCCGATAATGAACGCCGGACCGCCGCCCACACAACACAAAAGCAAGCGTGACGCCTCACTTTCGTCTATTTCCCGCCTGTCCCAAAGATCGCGCACCGCCGCCGCGCCGGCGGGATAACCACCGACCGCACCGATCAACAGCACAGCCGCCCCATTGCCCGACAAGTGAAACACGCGGCGTGCCGCCCTTTCCCATTTTCTGCCGACCATTGCGGCCGTACCGCTGTGGATAAATATGCCGCTCAGCACCAAAAACGGAAACAGCGACGGTATGATCACCTCACCGCATACCGCCAGTCCGCGGCTTACTCCCGTAGCTACCGCCGCAGGAAAACGCAACAGCAACACGGCGGCCGCCATAAAAAGGAACACGATACCGCCTTGTTGGAACCGCCGTTTATGCCAGATTCGTATGTACATGTTTCATCACCTCTGTGTTACCAGTATATAGGTTGTCCCGTCGCATTATTCCTTTTTTCGGTGCATACAGTACTATGCAAGGAGGCGGATACTATGAAGCATAAACGGGGTACGACTCCTTCGCCGCTGTCGCGGCGCGTGGAATCGCTGTTGGATCTGCCCGATGGTTTGCTCGGGCATTGTACCCGCATGGAATGGGTGGACAATCGTGAAGTGCGTCTGGAGGGTTGTTGCGATATTTTGGAATACGAAGAAGACACCATCGCCGTTGCGGTTGCGGGCGGTACGGTGCGTTTTTGGGGCAACCGCTTGTGTTTACACTGTCTAACGGCCGGAAACCTGTTGCTGACAGGGACTATTCAACGCATGGAATTTCTGAAATGAGGTGATAACCGTGAACGAGTACTCCTGGTGGCGATGGTTTTGCGGTTGGGTGCGATTCGAGACCGACGGCGACACCGCCGGGCGTTTGCTCACCCTCGCAGCGCGCGACGGTATTGCGCTTTGGGACACCCGCCGCACCGCAACCACGTTTTCTGCCTGTTGCCGCGCCAACGCTTATCCCCGCCTGCGCCCCATCGCCCGTCGTTGCGGGCGGCGCTTACGAATCCGAGAACGTCACGGGGCGGCATTTGTGTTTCGCCGCTACCACGCACGCATCGGACTCCCCGTGGGGATCGTCGTATTTCTTGCCCTGCTGTTGTTCCTTTCGTCCCGCATTTGGGTGTTGGACATTCGCGGTCTGCAATATGCGGATGAAACGGCGTTACGCGCCCTGTTGGCCGAACACGGGGTTACGGTGGGTGCCTCCAAAAAGGGGATCGACTCCGAAGCGATCCGTTTGGATGCGCTTACGCGCTTAGAAGACATTTCGTGGCTGGCGGTCAATTTGGACGGCTGTGTAGCCGCCATCGAACTCAAGGAAATGAACCCACACGAAGCTTTGCCCGAACCGGTTGCCCCTTCCGACTTGGTTGCCGTCCGCGACGGTATCGTGGTAGCAGTAGAGATCACGGGCGGCGCCTCCGCCGTGCACGTGGGAGACGCCGTGGCAATGGGGAATATACTGGCCAGTGGTGTGGTCTCCACCGAACAGGGGACCACCCTCCACCGTTCATCGGGACGGGTCTTGGCTAAAACCACACGCGAGATCACGGTAGAGATCCCGCTGGCCGAAGAGAAACTCCTTCCCTGCCGCCGTCCCTTTGAAGCACTTACCCTTTCGGTTTTCGGCTTGTCCATCCCTCTGCACGACAACGCCCTATCGACCGACAACTGTCGCATGGAAACCCACGAATCCGCACTCACTATCGGCGGACTTACGTTACCGCTCGGTTTTCGACTCGACCGCTACACGCCGCTTGCGCCGCAGACGGTCACGCGTACGGTTCAGGAAGCGAAAGATATGGCCGCATCTGCGCTTGCCGAAAACGAGAGCACCCTGCTTGCCGAAGCCACCATACACGAACGCACCGTCACAACAGAACAAACCGATCGCTTTGTGCGTCTTCACGCCGTATATTCCTGCACCGAAAACATCGCCCTGGAGGTGCCGATCCAATGCGGTTGAACGATTGTTCAATTTCATGACGAAATTTTTGTTAATTTGTTACAATGACAACCGCAAATTTATGTGATATAATAATAGAAACTAAAAGTCACAGGAGCTCTATAGCCTTTATGTTTGAACAAATACTGAACGTCGACCGTATGGAACAGATCGTTTCGCTGTTCGGCAGTTTCGACGAGAACGTACGCTTGATCGAAGAACACTACCAAGTGGATGTGGTCAGCCGCGGTACCGATTTGAAGGTCTCCGGCGAGCCCGAAAACGTGTCCAAAGCGGTTAAAGCCATGCAAGGTCTGTTGCAACTCATCAACCGCGGTGAACAACTGGGCGAGCAAAACGTCCGCTACGTCTTGATGTTGGTGGACGAAGGACACGACGATTCTCTCCCGCAACTGACCGACAGCATCTGCATTACGGCAAAAGGCCGCCCCATCAAAGCCAAAACACTGGGGCAAAAACAGTATGTCGAAGCCATTCGGCAAAACACCATCACACTCGGTGTCGGTCCGGCAGGCACGGGCAAGACCTACCTTGCCGTAGCGATGGCGGTAAACGCCTTCCGTGCGAAAGAGATCAACCGCATTATCCTCACCCGACCGGCTGTGGAAGCGGGCGAAAAGTTGGGCTTTTTGCCGGGCGATCTGCAATCGAAAGTCGATCCGTATCTGCGTCCGTTGTATGATGCTTTGTTTGATATGCTCGGCACCGAAACCTATCAAAAATATTTAGAACGCGGCAACATCGAAATCGCCCCGCTCGCTTATATGCGCGGGCGCACACTGGACGATTGCTTTGTGATCCTGGATGAAGCGCAAAACACCACTCCCGAGCAGATGAAAATGTTTTTGACACGCTTGGGTTTCAACTCCAAAATGGTCATCACCGGCGATGTCACCCAGATCGACCTGCCCGACGGCAAAAAGAGCGGCTTGCGCGAAGTGCTCCGCGTGCTGAAAGGTGTAGACGATATTGCCATATGCCAGTTCAGTGAAAAAGACGTTGTGCGTCACCAGTTGGTACAAGCTATCGTAAAAGCTTATGAAAAATACGAACGGGATGAACAAAAAAGAAAGGAAAAGACGTATGGAAAAGATCAGAGTCGTAATTGAAAACAAGCAAAAAGTCGTGAAGATCCCCACGGGCATTCGTATGCTCATTCGTCGTTGCTGTAACGCCGTATTGGTTATGGAAAAGTTTGAAGGCAACGCAGAAGTGGACGTTTCCATCGTCAGCGACGAACAGATCCAGGCCATCAATGCGGAGCACCGCAAACTGGATATGCCGACTGACGTGCTCTCCTTCCCGCTCGGCGAAAACGGCGAGTACGATATCGACCCCGCAACGGGTGCCAAATTGCTCGGCGACATCGTTATTTCCATTGAACACGCCGAAAAGCAGGCGAAGGATTACGGCCACTCCCTGCAACGCGAGATCGGCTATCTCACGGTACATTCCATGTTGCATCTTTTGGGGTACGACCACATCCACGGCGGGTTGGAAGCCGTCAAAATGCGCGAAAAAGAAGAGGCGGTCATGCAATCGATCGGTCTGCCGCGCAACGCCAGTTACGTGATGGAATAAGGAGATAGCGCGCATGAGTTCTGTGAATACCCGTTCTGCCTTTGTGGCACTGGTCGGTCGTCCGAATGTCGGCAAATCCTCCCTGCTCAATCAACTGGTCGGTCAAAAGGTCGCCATCGTTTCAGACAAACCGCAGACCACCCGTAACCGTATCATGGGCGTGCTCACCCGCGATACGTTGCAACTTGTCTTTCTGGACACCCCCGGTGCCCATCGCCCACGCACCCGTCTCGGTGATTTCATGGTGAAATCCATCGGCGAAGCCGTCGGCGGTGTGGATGCGGGCGTGCTGGTCGTCACTGCCGACGCCAAAGTGTCGGATACCGATCGTGAACTGCTCGCACAGTTCCGCCGTCAGCAATTACCCGTCGTCTTGGTCATCAACAAGATCGACC
>JAZNTV010000027.1:0-45055 GCA_045591985.1 Acutalibacteraceae bacterium | reverse complement strand
CTGTGCGGTCTTGCCGATGTGGCATCGTTGCTGCCGCCCTTGCCGGAGGAGTTCGGTGCCGCGGCGTTGCAAAAAGCGCTCGGCCGGCGCGGGCGCTCGCTGTGGCGTGCGGTACGTTGTTTGGAAGAAAGCGGCGCGATCGTCCGTCTACCGCGAGAAGGACGCGCGGTAGTGTATCGTCGAAACCACGACTGTCGGGCGAGGTAACGGTTGCGTTTGTCGGCGGTGGGTGCGGGTCGATCGTGAAGACAAGAAAACGCCGAACGGCGTTCACCGTTCGGCGTATGCATAGCATGTATGTATATTTGTGTTTATACTTGATTAAACAGATCTGAAGGAATCGTTTTAGCAATGTACCTCTATATCTAACGGTGGGAAGGCTGTGTCTCTATTTACACGGCCCATCCGTTCACCGTGCGTCGGGACATCCTGTGTGTCGCAACGTGGGAGGCTGCCCTTTGATGGTTTGCCACCTGTTTTCGCAGAGCGGTTGCTCTCGAGTCTTTCTTCAGTAAGCGGTGGCGTGCTGAAACGGAAACCTCACGGTTTGTGTACATCGCGTATACTACGCCCTGTGCACGGGACTCATTCCTTTCATTTTTACGGGTGGTTATTTTATCGAACGTTACTTCCCGTACACGGGACTCATTCCTTTCGCTTTTCACATTTACGTTGGGTGTCCATTGCAGATAAGGCTTGTGTTACACCCGGATCACGGGACTCATTCCTTTCCGATTTGGTCACAGTGTAAACAACGCAACAAGAGTGTTACCTCAAACCGCTCTTTTATTTTGTTTCTGTTTGAGGCACAGCCCGACAAACGGGCTGTATGCTTTCTTCGCTCTTCATCGGACCCACCTCTTTCTCAATCGGGGAAACAAAAAGATGCATAAACCGTTTTGTAAATTCGGCTTATGCATCGACACTGTAAGTTTTGAGTGGGAACCTAACCTTTTCCGGAGGGAGCGCCCATCGATACGATGCTAAGCCATAACACGAGCTTACATTCTTCATGGTGCCTTCACTCCTTTCTCCTTTTGTCACCTACAGTATACCTAAAAAACGCGTATATGTCAATAGTTTTATACTAAGTTTTTAATATTTGGAACATATGCACAAAAGAGGCCGGAATTCTTTGGATTTCGCCCTCTATACCTTTATATAATATGGTGAGAGGTGATCGGAATGGATATACGTTGCGTTTGGGAACACAACGGGGAGGATACCTTGCTCTTTGCTGTGGATTTCCCCGGGGCGTTTACCCGCGGCGCCGACCTTGCGGAGGCGGCCGCGAAAATGCCGGCCGAGGTGGCGGCCTATTGTCGCTGGGCGGGTATGTCTTGCCCCGACGGCGAAATTACGGTGGTACAGGACGCCGCCTGTTATCTTGCCGTTGCCGATGCCGACACCGAAGTGTTGTTTGAAGCAGAGCGGGAGCCACTCACGGCTATGGAATATGAAGTGCTGAAAAATCTGGTCTTGTCCTCTGCGGCCGATCTCGATGCGATGTATCGATCGTTTACAGATGTTTCGACGGCCGCCGATCCGCCGCGCGAGACCTTTTATGGAGCGGTACCGCGCACGGCACAGGCGATGTATGAGCACGTGAAAGGGGTTACTGCCGCCTATTTCGGTGAGCTTGGCGTCACGACCGAAAACGAAGGCACGATCGTTGCTTGCCGACAGGCCGGTTTGGCCGCCTGGGAAGAAGCGGAGGATTTCTTGGATAGGCCGCCTCGCGAAGGGGCGTTTGGCGAATGGTGGTCGCCCCGCAAGGTGTTCCGTCGTTTTCTGTGGCACGATCGGATCCACGCCCGTGCGATGTGGCGGCTTGCGCAGAAACTGGGGGATAACCAAGTGAAAAACCCGTTCAAATTTTAGGGGTAGGTTTTTGCTAAGATATACAAATCGTATTATTAGACCGTAAAATAACAAAAACAGGTGTTTTCTTGCTCGAAACACCTGTTTTTTCGTTGTCTGTGAGGGGAGGTCTCTGTGAAGCGTTACATCAACAAGCGCAACAACTCGTCGTCGCTTAAGGCCGAGAGCGAAAGGCCGTCGGTGTGTACCACTGCGTCCGCAAGTGACTGTTTGGCATGTTGTAACGCGGTGATCTTTTCTTCCACCGTGCCTTCCGCAATCAGTTTATACACCTGTACCGGACGCTGTTGGCCGATACGGTGTGCACGGTCGGAGGCTTGGTTTTGCGCTGCGACGTTCCACCAGGGGTCGTAGTGAATGACCACATCGGCCGCAGTGAGATTGAGACCTGTGCCGCCCGCCTTGAGAGAAATGAGGAAAAGAGACGCACCGGTCTTGCTGTTGAAAGCGTCCACCATGGCGGCGCGCTTCTCGCGTGGGGTGGAACCTTGCAAGGTGTAAAACGAAATTCCTTCTGCCGTCAACCGTTTTCCCAATATAGCGAGCATGGAGGTAAACTGTGAAAAGAGCAGGACTCGATGTCCTGTTTCCACCGCTTCCCGCACCAATTCCAAACAGCTGTCGAGTTTGGCGCTTTCGCCGTGGTAGTTTTCATAACACAGCGAAGGATCGCAACAGATCTGGCGCAGGCGGGTGAGCATGGTAAGCGCCTGTAGGCGGGTGGGTGCCCCGCTCTGTTGCAGTTCTTCCCGCATGGCCAGTGCGGCGGCGGCGTAGGTTTTTCTTTGTACGTCGCCCAACGGAATGCGCCGCTCGGTCTCGGTCTTCGGCGGTAATTCTTCCAACACATCCTGTTTTAAGCGACGGAGCAGGAAGGGGGCACACATCCGTTGCAAGGCGGCCAGCGCTTCGCGGTCGCCGTCCCGCACGGCAGGCAATTCGAATCGTTCACGAAATTTCGGATAGGAGAACAAAAAGCCGGGCATCAAGAAATCGAAAATACTCCACAGTTCGCTCAGACGGTTTTCCACAGGCGTACCTGTCAGCGCAAAACGCTGTATCGCATGCAGGGCTTTCACAGCACGCGCGTTTTGGGTGTTGTGGTTTTTAATGTATTGCGCTTCATCCAAAACCACATAATGAAAATGAAGCGACTCATAGAGCGCCGCATCCCGCTTGAGCAGGTCGTAGGAAGTGACCAAAATCTCCCCGTCGTTCACGTTGTCGAGCAAGGCGGCGCGGGCAACACCGTCGCCCACTACGGTACGCACCGCCAGTGACGGGGCAAACCGATGCAGTTCGCTTTCCCAGTTCAGCACCAGCGATGCGGGGCAGACCACCAGTGACGGCGCGGTAATTCCACGGGAGGCAGCATCCAAAAACAGCGTGATCATCTGTACGGTCTTGCCGAGACCCATATCGTCGGCCAAAATGCCGCCGAAACCATACTCCTCCATAGTACGTAACCAACGGAATCCGGTGCGTTGGTATCCGCGCAGGGTGCCGACCAACGTGGTAGGCACCGTGTGTTCGGTGTGCTCTACCGCCTTAATGGCGCGCAACAGAGCGCGGGCGGCTTCATCGCGGGTATAGCCGAGCGCGGGGGCGTCTTTTAACACACGGTCCACAAACGGGGCACGGAAGGCGGGTACACGTATTTGCCCGCTTTGCAATCGGCGGTCGGAGACGCCGAGTCCGTCGCTCAAACGCATAAGGCCGAGCAAGGCGGGGGCATCGAACGAGAGAAAATCGCCCGAACGCAAACGGTGATATCGCCGCCGTGCGCGATAGGAGGCAAGCAGTTCGACGAGTTCGGCCGGATCAAGGTCGCCGAGATCCAGATCCAGTTCCAACAGCCCCGCATTCAGGCGTACCCCCACCGACATCGCGGGCGGCGCGACCAGTCGTGTCGTGCGGAAACGATCGCTCATATATACGGTAGCATAGTTGCCGAGCAGTGCCACCCCGTCCGCAAGAAGGTCAAACAACCCGTCGTCGGTTTCGGGGAGACGGAAAATACCGTCTTCGCCGCGTGCGGGAAAAACCTGTCCGACAGCAGTCAGTACACGCCATTCGGCAAGCGGATCGCGCACCCCGTCCGCCGCCGTGTCGTTGTTGTCGGCGGGATATAAATGGTCGCCGTAAGCAAATTCCACACGCGCCGTGAGATATTCTCCGTCGCGGTCAAGATATACCGCGGTCTGCAGAGCGTGCGGACGATGGGCGGTTAGCGGGGCAGTATCGCCCGCAAAACAAACAAAACGTTCTACCTGCGGCAACACACGCCCGCCGAAGGCGGCCAGATCCTCCTGCGAGAGGCGCAACAGGCCGCTCGTTTGCGTCAGCGCGGCAAGCAGGCCGCGAACCGCCGCGGTGCAGGCGGAGGAGGCGGCATATAACGTTCCGTCCCACAAGAGATACAGCCGTTCTTCGCCGTACATGGCCGAAAACGGCGGTGTCGAAAGATACAAGGCCCCGTCGGCATTGCCTTTTACGGTAACGGTGAGCGGCGGATCCTGCCGCCGCAGAGGAACCTCCTGCGTTCCGATCGGCAAAGACTGCTCTTCATACAGCAAAAACAGACGGTCGAGCACGGTAGGTGTCAACGGCAAATGCCGCCGTGCACGCCCGTCTGCCGCCGCCCGCACCAGACGAAGCAACGCACGGCTGTCGGGCGTAAAGGCTTCGGGATGGTGTACTAAATGCAGATGCGCACCATAGGTGACATCCTCGCCTTTGTTCAGGTGTTCACAAAATTTGGTGATGTCTTTTACCGCATAGCGATGGCCGTCGGCACTTTCCAGTTGAAGCGAAAGCGAGGGCATCACGCTGTCGGGATGAAGGGTCGGAATGAGCCGCACCCCGCCGTGCATACCCGCTTGTACAGCCCGTCGCGCCTCCTGCCAGTACCCTTCCAAAAGGCGCTCTACAACGGCGTTTTCTTTGGGGGATATGTTTTCGGAACCTCCGGTCGTTCCCAACATATCACGGTAATATTTATGGGTAAGTGCTGCGACGATGTGTTTGCAGGCTCCGCGTTCGCGTGTCGCACAATCACACGAAAAGAAAACGGCATCACCGGCTGTATTGAAGCCGACTTCTACCGCGTAAGCGGTGTCGGCGGCACGGTCGTTCACGCGGGCCGTTACCTGTTCGGCGCAGACGTCGCCGGGGGTGACGGAAAGTCCGGAAACCGCACCGGCATTATAGAGCGCGATGCCGCGCAGATAGGCTTGTTTACCGGCGGCCAGTGCCGCAATCTTTTTAAGTGAAAAGAGTGCCAAAGCGTCGTCTCCTTCCTATGGTATCTTTTTATTATAGCACGGGATCGGTATGCTTACAAGGGATTTTCCGAAATTTGAAATTTTTTCATTCCCACTTGACCGTATAGGAAAATTCGGCTATACTTTACAATAGGAATATAATAACAGTAGGAGAGTAACCTCTTGAAGATCGGAAATATTACATTGGATTCTCACGCCGCTTTGGCCCCGATGGCAGGGGTGGCCGACCGTGCGTTTCGCCGTTTGTGCCGCGGATACGGCGCCGCCTTCACCGTGAGCGAAATGGTGAGCAGTAAAGGGCTCAGTTACGGCGATCGCAAAAGCGGTGAACTGATGGTGTTGGATGACGAAGAGCGACCTTCGGCGGTACAGTTGTTTGGCAACGAACCCGACACCATGGCACGTGCCGCCGAGTTGGCGATGGCGGCCGCGCCCGATTGGTTGGATATCAATATGGGGTGTCCCGCCCCGAAAATTGCAGGAAACGGGAGCGGCAGTGCCCTTTTGCGCGATCCCGCACTGTGCGGACGCTTGGTGGAAGCGGCGGTAAAAGCCGTGAATGTGCCGGTAACCGCCAAAATCCGTTTGGGTTATGCCGCCGACCAAAAGAACGCGGTGGAAGTGGCCCTCGCGTGTGAGGCGGCAGGTGCCGCCGCGGTGACGGTACACGGTCGCACCCGTGACCAAATGTATGCGCCGCCGGTGGATATAGCGGGAATTCGCGAAGTGAAAGCCGCTTTGCACATTCCCGTTATCGCAAACGGTGATGTTGTGGATGCCCGTTCGGCGGCACGTATGTTGGAAGAAACGGGCTGTGATATGTTGATGGTCGGCCGCGGTGCGCTGGGTGCGCCGTGGGTGTTTGCCGAGATCGAAGCATACTTAAACGAAGAGCGATTGTTACCGCCGCCACCGATCGCGATGCGCATGCAGGTGTTGTATCGCCAGATCACCATGGCCGCGGAATGGAAGGGCGAGCGGGTCGCGTTGCGTGAAGCGCGCAAACACGCCGCATGGTATTTAAAGGGGTGGCGCGGTGCGGCCGCATGGCGGGCGGAAGCTTCGTCGCTTACCACGCTTGAAGACCTGGCCGGACTGTGTGAACGTGTGATCCGTGCCAATGAGAAAGGAGATATAGCCGATGAAGGAATCGAAAGAACCGCGTTTTAAAGGACTTATCAACAAACAATGGTGGTCGACACTGTTGCTGATTTTTGCCGCCATTCTGCTGTATAAACTGGTGGGGGATATGAGCGGCATTTTGCGCACGGTCGGCAAAGCCATCAGCATTTTTGCCCCGTTTATCGGCGGGTTGGTGGTTGCCTTTTTGCTGTATCGTCCCGTAAATGCACTGGAAATATTCTTGAAAACGCGCCGCTCGGCTTTTTGGCGCCGCCCTGCGCGTGCATGGTCGCTGCTTTTGGTCTATGTGGCGTTTTTGGGTCTGTTGGCGTTGGTTATCGCGGTGATCGTGCCGGTGTTGGTGCAAGCCGTTACCGGTCTGATCTCATCTTTGCCGACATATTACACAACGGTGGTAAATTTCGTCAACGCCCACAGCGGTGAAGGCGGCATTTTCGAATCGCTGAATTTGGGCGAGGTCATAAACGGTGTGTACAACTTTATTTTGGCGCATTTGACAACGGAAAACATCATTAACTACCTGTCGGGTATCATCAGCATTACGGGTTCGCTTTTGAACGTGCTGATCGCGTTTATCATTTCGGTGTATATGCTTGCCGGTCGCGAAAATCTGTTGTCTACCGTTCATCGTGTGGCCAGCGCGTTTCTGCCGTCGCGGGCGGTGCGTTTGGGTGCGCACTATTCCCGTAAGGCAAGTGACATTTTTATGCGGTATATCTACAGCATGTTGGTAGATGCGGTGTGTGTGTGTATTTTGTTGATTCCCGGTATGTATATTTCGGGAATTCCGTATCCGCTTGCCTTTGCCGTGTTTGTGGGCATTGCCAATATCGTGCCGTATTTCGGTGCGATCATCAGCGGCGTGTTCAGTGTGTTGATGTTGGTGTTGAACGGAAACTGGGGCATGGCGGTTTTCCTTGCGATCTATATTGTGGTGATCCAACAGCTCGACAGCAATCTGTTACAACCGCGTATTTTCGGTCAGTCGGTGGGCATTCAACCCATCTATGTGTTGCTTGCCGTAACGGTGGGCAGCGGATTGGCAGGGTTTGCCGGCATTTTGGTCGGTGTGCCCACGGTAGCCGTGCTGAAGATCTTGGTTTCGGATCTGATCGGGCATATGAACCGACGGCGCAAGGAACGCGAAGCAATAAGCATGGGAAAAGAAGAGGGAGAGATCGTATGAAAAAGCGCTTTTTGGCCTTCGTAATGACATTGCTTTTGTTATGCGGGTTGGTACCGTTTGAGGTATCCGCCGCGGGACAGACCGTGATTCCCGAAGAAGCGGGTGACAAACTAACGATACACGGTCGCACGGCATATGATAATGCGGGGGCTTTGCGCCTGTTTTGGACCAATTCGGGTTTTACCGTAAAATTCGAGGGCACATCGCTTGCGGCGGCGCTGTCGGTCACATCGGTCGGTGAAAATCAGATGGCGTACCTGAACGTATACGTGGACGGCGCGCTTGTGCCGGATCAAACGGTGATGCTCCATCAGAACAACGCAACCTACACCCTTGCAGAGAATCTGGCGCAGGGTGTGCATACGGTGGAAGTGCGTAAGCGCAACGAAGCGGCGTACAGCGGTTCGGCATCGGTTACGATAAAAGAACTCATCACCGATGGCGTGTTTTTGGCAGCACCGGCCGCCTCCTCCCGTACGATCGAGTTTATCGGTGACTCTCTTACCAGCGGTTTCGGCAGTCTCGTGACCGACGGCAGCGGCGATTACACCTCCGCTACGGTGGAAGGCACACTGACATGGGCGGTCATTGCGGCAAAGATGCTCGGCGCAGAAGCCAACGTGATCTCTCGCAGCGGTATCGGCTATTGCCGCAATGTGGTGATGCACAACATGACGGACAACTCCTTTTACAATTACTATACCAAGACGGCGGCATTGCCCGGCACATCGGTTTCCACAGCGGGTTGGGATTTCGAAAACCATCCCAGCGATGTTATCGTGATCAACCTCGGTGCAAACGACAGCGGCGGCAGTTATAACGGCGGTACGGTCCCCGATTCGGTTATGACCGACGAGGCCGTGGCGTTTTTGGCGTTGGTGCGCGAGAAGAATCCCGATGCCATCATCATCTGGCACTACGGCATGACGTCTTCCAACCGTGCGGAAGCGTTGGCAGATGCCGTGGCCATTCGTAATGAGGAAGGGGACGACAAGGTCTTCTTCCTGAAACAGCGCAGTTATACGGCGACGACCGAAGGCACCGGTACACACGGGCACCCCTCTGTGCAAGCGCACATCAACTGTTCGGTGGATATTGCCGACTTTATCGCAGAAAAGACGGGGTGGGAGACGGATGCCGCACCGATGTTGGCGGCACAGCGTTACTGGTCGGAGCAATATAATACGGTGGATCAGCTTTCGCTCTTGACCCCGGGTTCGGCGCAGACCTTCCGCGAAGCATTGTATACGGCGGACGCGTTGCTTCTTGCCGACGGTGTGGACAACGAAATGATGATCGAAGCGGCGAATGCGTTGTGGTTGGCGTATGCCAACCGCCGTTTCACAACCGATATGGCAAGTGAATACATGGTGGTGGACGACTGCGACGAGACTCGCGGAGTACAACTCGGCGGCAGCAAAAAAGGGTTTGATCACACCGATTACAAAGAGGGGGCGGCCTGCCTCACCACGAGCGGTACGGGCAGTGTCTACATCAATCACGTTAATTCCTACAACGTTGTGTTGCCGGCCGATGCGGAGCAGTGGTTTTTCGAATGCTGGCTGTATATCGACCATCCCGAAAATATGCCCGCGGAAGCGGTGTTGGAGATTTCTCAAACGGTTGATCAATCGGAGATTTCGTGGGGGTTGCGTAATCTCGGCTTGCAGGCAGGGTGGAACAAACTGCAATTGCCGCTCACGGCGTTGCCCGGTACAATGACCTCTCTTAAAAATATTCGCATCTTCCTGATCGGCGTTACCGAACCGATTACGCTGAAACTCGATTACGTGGTGTTGTCGAAGGGGCGTGTAGCGGCGAATATCGACGAATGGAGTGCGGCGGTGGCCGATGCCAAAGCGCAACTGGCTGTCAAAGACCACGCCTCGCTGGCCCGTGCACTTGCCAATGCGGAAGAGGCGGTTTCCCAGGCGGATGTGGACGCCGCCACCGCCCGGTTGCGTGTGGCACTTGAGGATGCGAAAAACCATGTGCACACCTATGATAACCAATGCGACGTGGATTGCAACGGGTGCGGCGAAGTGCGCGAAGCGCCCCACGAATGGGAAAGTGAGCAGGACGATTTCTGCGAAGGATGCGGTGCTGTGCGCGAGGTGGCGTTGCTTGGCGATGTCAATGACGACGGCAAGGTGGATTCCACCGACGCCCGTCTGACACTGCAATATGCGGTGAAAAAGATCGACGACACGAAACTGGATACGGCGATGGCCGACGTGGACGGCAGCCACACGGTGGATTCCACCGACGCTCGTCTGATCCTGCAACATACCGTGAAAAAGATCACCCGCTTCCCGGCCGAATAAAAAACAAACGCGATGTCGGTTTTTCCGATATCGCGTTTTTTCGTTTTTTGTTCGGTTGCCGAATGATACAGAATAAAGTTAAAATACTATTAGCAGAAGACGAGCAAGACGGGCGCCGCGCGGTATCGATATGTTTCCTTTCGAGGGCAAAACGGTCGGCGTGTGCCCGCGCTGTTTTCCGAGTAGGCCGCGAAGTTCTGTTGTCGGCGGATCCGTCCCGGATTATCGTATGAATAGAAAGAGACAGTGAAAGGAAGGAAACGAAAATGGCGGCAACGGTACAAAGTTTGATATGGCTGCTTGCCGGTGTCGGCGTCTTTATCGTTGGCATGAACTTTATGGGGGATGCCTTGGAAAAAAGCGCGGGAAGCGGTATGAAACGGTTGCTTGGGAAGATCAGTAACAACCGCCTTTCGGGTGTGGGGATCGGTGCGGGTGTGACGGCAATCGTTCAAAGTTCGTCCGCCACGTCGGTCATGGTCATCGGCCTGGTCAATGCGGGGGTCATGACGCTGATGCAGGCGGTGCCGATCATTATGGGCGCCAATATCGGCACGACGGTTACCGGCGTGTTGGTGGCGTTGAAAAACGACTATTTCGATATGGCAATGTACCTTTTGGCGTTTGCGGGCGTGATGATGGGGTTTGCCAAACGCGAAAAGGTGAAGCTCGCGGGCAGTCTTGCCAGCGGTTTGGGATTTGTTTTTGTCGGCTTGCATATTATGAGTAGTGAACAGGCTTTCGGCAATCCGTTGGTCGAAACGCTGTTTACCGATATGTTCCGCGTGTTGAATGCCCCGCTATGGTTGGTGTTGATAGGAGCCGTGTTCACAGCATTGATCCAGAGTTCGTCGGCCGCTACGGGTGTGGTCATCACCATGGTCGGTACAGGTGTCCTGCCGCTGGATCTGGCACTCTTTATTGTGTTGGGTGCCAACATCGGTACGTGTGTTACGGCACTGCTCGCCTCCCTCGGTGCACACGCCAACGCAAAGCGTGTAGCACTGATTCATGTCACCTTTAATGTGCTCGGCACATTGGCTTTCGCTCTGATCCTGCGTTTCTTCGGGGATGGTGTGACAGCGCTGTTGACCGCCGTCTTCCCGCATGACGATACCATGTCTGTGCAGATGCGCTTATCGCTGTTCCACGTGGTATTTAATGTGACCACAACGGTGTTGTTGCTTCCCTTTGTGAAACAGATGGTGCACTATTCCCGCCTTGTCATTCGTGATACCGCCGAAAAAGAGGACGAGCGTGCTTTGCGATATGTGGACGACCGCTTGCTTACCACACCGCCGGTGGCGTTGATGCAGGTGAAAAAAGAGATGGGCTATATGTTCTCGTTGGTAGAAGAAAATATAGCCCTTTCATTGGGGGAGGGTGACCGCCGTGATACGCTGTATAACAATGAAGAGATCATCGATTTTACCAACGGTGCGTTAACACGTTTCCTTATTCGCTTGTCGGCTCATGTGGAACCCCGTGATGAACAAGTGATCGGTTCGTATTTCCATGTGTTGAACGACTTGGAACGCATCGGTGACCACGCCGAAAACTTCGCTGAGATCGGCGAAGAGATGCAGAAAAAAGGAATCGCCTTTTCCGATACCGCCCACCGGGAGATCCAAGCGCTGTTTCAGGATATTACACAGATGTTGGTCATTGCCAAAGAGGCGTTTGAAAACCATAATAAAGAAGGATTGCGGGAATTGGCGGCCTGTGAGGAGATCGTAGACCGTAAAAAGAAAGCGTTGACGGCCGGTCACTTTGCGCGCCTGGCGGAAGGAAACTGCTCGTTTGAGGTCAGTCCGTATTATGCCTCGGTGGTGTCGGGTCTGGAACGTGTGGCAGATCATCTTGTGAATATCGGTTACAGCATTGTCAACCCCATTGGTTCGCAAAAAGAAATATAGCAAGAACGGAGTTCGGGAAACCAAAAGACCGAAAGGCTGCCGCCTTT
Organism: Acutalibacteraceae bacterium; assembly: GCA_045591985.1. Taxonomy (GTDB): domain Bacteria; phylum Bacillota; class Clostridia; order Oscillospirales; family Acutalibacteraceae; genus SIG588. The sequence goes on along the minus strand of JAZNTV010000027.1, from coordinate 33,274 downwards.
CGGTCTTTTGTTATAACAATTGTTTCAGTAACGGTTCCATGGCGTGTGCCATACACCACATGCCAAGGTCGTTCGGGTGAGCCACGTCCACGCGGCAGTTTTCCGCGCCGACGGCGGCGTAAAAGGTCTGTCCGTCCAGAAAGTAGACGTGGCGGTCGCCCGCCGCGGCCGCGTTTTCGCAGGTTTGACGAATGATCCGGCGGCGTTCCTCGGCATCGGAGAAGGAAGCATCCGCCGCCGAGACCATGATCACAGGCAGGTCGGGTCGCTTTTCGCGTAACCGTTTGAAAAACGGCTCGTGCGTTTCCTGCAAAAACCGTGCGTCGGGGGCGTTGTGGTCGTAATCGTACACCAAGACGCTCATCGGCAGGGTGGCGATGTAATCCGCCATGGCGAGTTCCGCGCGGCAGTTGCCCGAAAACCCGAGATTTAAAATATCGGTATCCAAATTTCGCGCCAACATGGCGGAATAGGCCGTGCCCCCGCGGGAGGCACAGCCGCCTTGCGTAATGGACGAGCCGTAAAACACCACCGGCAGTTCGTGGGTGTATGGGGATGCGGGAAGGACTTCGGCATCGTCATCCAGTGCGATCGCCATGTCGAGGATGTCGTTGTACAACGGAAAGTGAATGAGGATATCGCACATGCCGTCGCGCGAGGTGTGTCCCATGGCTTCCAAAATGTGATGGTCGTCGCACGGTTCGTCTTTGGCGGGAATGAAGGTGTGGATATGCTCCCCGTTTACATACAGATCAAAGTAAGCGGCGCCTGTGCGGGGCATATGTGAAAAATCCTGCACATAGGGAGCACACCATTTCAGTGCCACACGACGGCTGTCGGTGCGAAAGCGAAGACGCCCGCCCGCTGTGTGACCGTGCAACTCGAGAACGCCGCTGTTTACGCGTTCGGCAACGCTTGTCGGAATGCGCAAAAATCTACCCCCGTCCTCAGGCCGATACAGACCGTGGATCGAAAACGGTGCTTGACGCGGGTCGTAGGTGCGCATGCCGTCATAGGAAACTTCTAACGCGGCGAAATTCTTGTCGATGTTTTCAATGTTACTCATAAGACACCTCATTCATAATCATCGGGTGACCAGCGGTCCTTCCAGTCGATATAGGCCATTTCTCCCTCAAAGCGAAGCGGTAACCAAACATAGAGCGCTTTTGAGGTATCGCGCGAGCCGTCGGTAAGATACGACATATCCTCGGTTCCGTCCGACTCATAGCAGGGGTTGCACGCCTTTAAAAACGCTTTTTTATACTCTTCATACGGATAATGCATACAATCGGGGGCCCAGCGATCGGCCAAAGCGATATAGAGATCTTTTTTATGCGGCACTTTGAACACCGAAGAAACCTGACTGTGGAAGGAGGTGTGGCTGTCGTCGGCGGGATGTGGGTTCCCCAACACGCGATAGGGCCCGTGCCACGTGTCGGCTATGGCCAGTTCCGACGGATTCGGCAGATAGCCTGTTGTGCCGGAGGTGAGCAGATAGTGCTTGCCGTTGCGCATAAAGTGGGCGGTCGCCTCCCGCACATAGGGCGGGCCGCTGTGCGGAAAGTGGGTGGAGTAATATCCCGTAACGTCGGTATAATCGGCGGTCAGGTCGGCGCAGATCGTTTCGCTGTGTACCCGCTCAAAGTAATAATACGCTTTGCCGTCGGGGGCAACCGCCAAGTCGAAGTCGCCGGCATTCATGCCCAGCGGACGCAGATGCTGTCGCACCTTGGTATACGGTCCCGTGAGATTGTCTGCCGTGAGTACGGTGGAACGTTGAGAATCGTCGGAAGACATCACCTTTACCCAGCAGACCCACTTGTTTGTTTCTTTGTTGTAGAGGATATGCGGACGGTCCATCATAGCGTGAGGATGAAGAGGGGAGGCGGGATCGTCCACGTCGGGCGGGATGATCAACCCGAGATCGTCCCAGTTACAAAGATCGACCGAACGGTACATGCGCACTCCCCAGTGCCAGATCCCGTTCTTGCCGTCGGTCTTCTCCTTGTTTTCACCGTACCAATAATATACCCCCTCGTGGAACAGCAACGAACCGCCATGTGCGTGAATGGGGTTGCCGGCTGTGTCCAACCAGAGTCGGCCGGGATAAATCGCATCGTACATAGCCAATAGCTCCTTTGTGTCTGGGTTCGACGGCGCACCTTACGCCGTAAAGACGCACAAAACCGAGGAAGCGGGAAGCAGATGCGGCAATTCACAATCCATCCAACAGCGCGCTTCGTCCACGATCTTAGCGCCGATGACGGGGCGGCCGCAATCGAGGTTCAACGGCACGGGGTATTCGTTGGTGTTGGCGATCACCACACAACCCGTATCGTTCGCCGCTGCGACGGCGTATACGTTTTCGCCTTCCACCGTTACCGCCGCCTGCGTTTTCCGCTTATACAGTTCGTTGAACGCGGCAAACGCGTAATACACGGGGAACGGTTCGGTGGTGATGGGGTTAAACAAACTGCGGTAATTGCCCGAACCGAACCCGCAATCGTAGAACATAGCGCTGTCGAGCGGGGTGTCCTGCCACATCAGCATCATGCCCGCCGTCAGTGCCGCATGGCGCGGCTTGGCGTACGATCCCCACACATCGGGATTCCACTCGTTGCAGGTGGTCTCGGTGTGGGTATAGCCGATGGCATCCAACCGCTCGCGCACGTAGTAGGCGTATTTGCGGTTGTTTTCGATCGGGTCATAGCTGTGCCACGAGAAGAAATCCAACACCAGCTGATGTTCTTTCACATAGTCCAAAAACGCATCGAAGAACTCAATGAAATATTCCGCGCGGTCGGATGCGGCGGAGTTGGTGACGATCTTGTCCTCTTTCAAGGCGTAGAAACCGCAACTCGCGTAGCCGCCGAACTTCAGATGCGGGAATTTTTCTTTGAGATAGGTGGTCGCCACGCGGTATAGTTCGAAATATTGCTCTTTGGTGCCGCGCCACATGGAGTTTACCATCGGGTCTTCCCAGTTGTCCGGTTCGTTCCAGATCTCCCAATAGGTGATTTGGTAACGGAAGCCGTCCGCCCAGCCCTCGGTGTAGTGGCGGATGATGTGTTCACAGATCTGTGCCCACTTGAGGTTGTCTTTCGGCGGATAGATATGATACGCTTTGATGTAGGCGTCGTTTTCGATGGTCACCCCCAGACGGTAGACGGGCTCCAATCCGTTTTCGACCATCGCAGTGATGAGCATATCGGTAAAGGTGAAGTCGTAGGAGGCGGGGTCGTCCACATCCGCATCAAAGTTGCGGAAAATGTTCGGAATATCCACCCAGCGGTTTTGGCCGTACGCACCGCCCGTGTCGTGCAGACGGGAATAGGGCATACCCACATCGCGGAGATAGCGGAACAGATCAAAATTCGTGCCGCGAAGCGGTGGCTGACCGCCCGCGTGCATGGGTTTGATCGTACCGACGGGGGTGTTGAAATCCACGGTAATATTGGCCATAACGTTCACCTCATAATAATATAGGATACATAGGTATTGTGCAGCATTTGTGTGGATTTGTCAAGTGGCGAGCGGGAAAACGAAAAATTTTCGAAAAGGGCGAGGTCGCTCACAAATCATCGAAACGGGATTCCAAAACACGAGGCGGCTGTCTCCCACAAGAGTCACCTTTATGGAACGAACAGAACGCCAATAGGAAACTCCGTTCCTTTATCAAGAGAACGGAGTTTCCTATTGGCCCATTTTACTTTGTCGTTTTCAGCCTTCTGTTTCTTTCTTCGGTCTTTGCAATGATTTCATCGGTAACTAATACTTGTTGCGGTTTCGTTAGTGGCAACAGCGTCCTCAAGAGCGGTAACCTTGTTTTTGATCTCTCCCTCAAGCGATTTAACGCTGGCTATCGAACGTGACGGACTGGCGTGTAACAAATCGTAGGCTTTTTCAATCGCTTGGGAACGCATTGAAGAGAACATTAAAAAAAGCGATGTTGAGTTTTCGAACCATGACTACATACTTTCTAATGAAATCGAAAGGATTTTTAATACAAGTAGAGAAGAAATTCAACCATTGTTAAAATTGTGTGGTTGTAGATGTTACATAGACAAAAATCGAAGCATATGGATAAAAGCTGGAATAAAAGAAGTACGTATCAAAGAGATATTAAAAGAACACAATTTCAAGTATAAAAAGAAATAATTATTAAGATACATCCATATTCTATTAAAAGCAAAGACGAAGGAGTTTTTGATCTCCTTCGTCTCTTTCTTTATAACAGTGACTAAAAATAAACAACAAACCCGAACGTTTCACCGATTGGTAAAAGGTTCGGGTTTGAATGCTTTGGTGCGCGTAAACGGACTCGAACCGCTGACCTCTTGCGTGTGAAGCAAGCGCTCTAACCAGCTGAGCTATACGCGCATAATTGGTGACCCGGACGAGAATCGAACTCGTGTTACCGCCGTGAAAGGGCGGTGTCTTAACCGCTTGACCACCGGGCCATAGTCCCCGCCTGTTGGCGGGAATTGGTAGCGGCAGTCGGAGTCGAACCAACGACACTGCGGGTATGAACCGCATGCTCTAGCCAACTGAGCTATGCCGCCATAGGCATGCACTCACGCGGAGTGCATGGGTTATTATATCCTATTAGACGGGGTTTGTCAACTGTTTTTTTAAAAGAAAATCGAAAAAAATTACTGAATGCATCCAACAGGGCACGCGGCGGCACAGGCACCGCAGTTTTGACACACTTCGGGATTGATGACCGCCACATTATCGTGCAACAGGATCGCCTCGTGCGGACAGGATTTGGTGCATTTGCCGCAACCGATACAGCCGCTCTTACACACCTTACGGGTTTGCGCGCCCTTGTCGGTATTACGGCAAACGACAAGCGGCATCGGCGGATCGGGCACCAACGACAACAGACGACGCGGACAGGTTTCTACACACAGACCGCAACCGGCGCAACGCGTGGCATCCACACGTGCCAGACCGTTTTGCACATTGATAGCGCCGTAGGGGCAAACGGCGGCACAATCGCCCAACCCCAAACAGCCGTATAGGCACGCCTTCCCGCCGCCGTACAGCAACGTGGCTTTTTTGCAGGAATCGACGTTTTCATAATTGGCCAACGTGACGGCATTTTCTTCGCAACCGGCACAACGTACGGCGGCCACCTTCTTTTTCAGTTCTACCGACTCTTTTCCCAATATGCGGGCAATGGCATCGGCCACCTCTTGCCCGCCGGGGGAACACATGCCCGGGTCGGCGGTACCGGCCACCAACGCGGCGGCATAGGCTTCGCATCCCGAATGGCCGCAACCGCCGCAGTTGGCGCCCGGCAATACGTCACACAGCTTTTCAACGCGCGGATCGGTGGGGACTGCGAGCAACACCGAAGCGATCGCCAAAATCAGACCCAATACAAGCCCCACGCCGCCGACGATCAGTACCGCCAATAAAATCGGACTCATAGTCAATCCTCCTTAAGGTGAGCAACGAAACCCGCACCCCGTTTCGGAAGGCGGACGCCGGCGCTCCCTTTGTTAAAATACTTGCCAACACGGCCGTGTTGGCTGTGTGTTTACCGCGACTGAACAAAAATCCGCTCTTTTTAAAATCTGTGACCGCCGGGCGGGAAGATTGTGAGGAATGTTTGTTTCGGTCGGGCGAAGTAATGGTTACCTTACAGGCCAAACAGCCCCTGGAACCCGAGGAAGGACACCGACACCAACGATGCCGCCACCAGTGTGATGGGTAATCCTTTCAGACTTTCGGGCACGGGAACCAGTTCCAACCGTTCACGTACACCCGCAAACAGCACCATCGCAAGCAAGAAACCGGCGCCGCTCGCAAAGGCGTTGATCAACGAAGCGAGGAAGGTGTAGTGGGAATCGATGTTCAAGATGGTAACGCCGAGCACGGCGCAGTTGGTGGTGATGAGCGGCAGATAAATGCCCAGTGCATTATAAAGTGGTTTTACAAACCGCTTGAGAACCAGTTCCACCAACTGCACCAACGCCGCAATGACCAAGATAAAGACGATGGTCCGCAGATACCCGAGACCGTTCGGATCGAGCAGGTAGTGGAAAATAGGCCATGTAGCAGCAGTCGCCATCAGCATAACGAAGATGACGGCAAACGACATGCCCACAGCGGGGCCTACCTTTTTGGAAACTCCTAAAAACGGGCAGATACCAAGGAATTGACTAAGCACGTAGTTGTTTACAAGCAAACCGCCGATCAACAGCGAAAAAAATCCGGGATTGACCATTTACTCCGCCTCCTTTTCGCAAACCATACGCCCGCAGGTTGCGGCGTGCGGACACGCCGCACAACCGATTTCGGTACGCGGCATATAAGACGGATCGTGTTTGGCGGAAAGACGGTTGGTCAGCCAAATGAGCATACCGAACACAAAGAAGCCGCCTGCGGGGAGCACGAAAATGGAAATGGGGGGAAGCAGACCGCCTTCCGGCCAGCCGAACAACGTACCGTTACCGAGCAGTTCACGAATACCGCCCATCAACACAAGGGCTCCTGTAAAACCAAAGCCCATGCCGAGGCCGTCCAATGCCGACAACACCACCGGGTTTTTGCTGGCAAAGGCTTCCGCACGCCCCAAAATGATACAGTTTACCACGATCAACGGCAAAAAGATGCCCAACGCTTTGTCGATAGCGGGTAGATAGGCCTGTACCAACATTTGCACAATGGTGGTGAACGCCGCGATCACCACAATGTACGCCGGCAGACGCACTTTTGAGGGAATCACCTTGCGCAACGCTGACACGGCAATGTTGGAACAAAACAGCACAAACGTTGCGGCGACACCCATGCCAAGCCCGTTAAAGGCGGTGGTGGTTACAGCCAGTGTCGGGCAGGTGCCCAACACCAAACGCAACGTGGGATTTTCTTTTAATAAACCTTTCGTAAAGGTTTCGGCATATTTATTCACACGGCTCACGCCCTTTCCGAAAAATGGGGGGATGTTTTTGCTTACCGGATTTGCACAAAATAGTCGAACGCTTTATCCACGCCTTTCAAAATGCCTTTGGAGGTTTTGGTGGCTTGGGAAACGGTGTCTACGCCGTCGGTGGATTGGCGACCTTTTAACGTTTCAAACAGACCGCCTTCGGTTACTTTGGCAATATAACCGGCTGTCTCGTCATCTTCGGTTACCGCCACGCCGGTAACGGTACCTCCGGTATCAATGCCGGTCATCACGGTCAAACCGGCACTTTTGCCGTTGGTTACGGCGGTGAAAACATAACCGACAACGACGCCGTCTTTCAAAGCGGCATGATAGGCGATCTCGTTGCCGTCGGCTGTGAGAGTGCGCTCTTCAAATGTATCCGCCGCGGAAAAAACCGTGCGCCGTGCCGCGTCCGCAGCGGCGGCATTGTTTTCGGCAATGATGTCTTTGGTGAGGGCGTTGGTGCCTGCGAGAGCGGCGGTGGCGACCGCTGCAATCAAGGTCAGTGCCAACACGGACAGAATAATCGAACCAAGCGTCTTCATTTTGTTGCCCCCTTCTTTGTTGCGCCGAACACGCGCGGCATGGTCAAACGGTCGAGATACGGGGTAATAATGTTCATAAGCACGATGGCGAAGGATACCCCTTCGGGCAACGAGCCAAATTGACGAATGACCACGGTGAGCAGACCGCAACCGAGCGCGAATAACACTTGACCGCCGCGGGTAACGGGCGTGGTGGTGTAGTCGGGTGCCATGAAGATGGCGCCGAGGAACAGGCCGCCCGACAGGATCTGATAGAACGCTACGGTCGCTGAGCCGGTGAACAGCCACGAAAGCAGAAACACCGAGCCGATGTATACCACCGGGATCACAGGGGTGATAACGCGGCGATACAGCAAATAAGCAAAGCCGAGAAGTAACGCCAAAATACACGTTTCACCGAGCGAGCCGGGACGATTGCCCAAAAACAGGTCGAGCAATGAGTAGTGAAGCTCTTCCCCGGCCGCCATCGAGGCAAGCGGGGTGGCGGTGGATACCGCGTCGGCGGGAGCATACAGCGGCAAGTGGTATTCGCTCATAGTGGTGGCGAAACTGCCGAGCAACACGATACGGCCCATCAAAGCGGGGTTGACAAAGTTACACCCGATACCGCCGAACATCTGCTTGACTACGACGATGGCGACCACGCCGCCGAACGCCGCCTGCCACAGCGGGATATCCACCGGCAGGTTAAAGGCAAGCAGTATGCCGGTAACGATGGCGGAAAGATCGCTCACGGTTTGAGGGCGCTTCATAACGATGCGAGCGAGGTATTCCGACGCCACACACGAAGCGATACACACCGCCGTGATCGCGAGGGTGCGCCAACCGAACAACAGCGTGGCGGCAAACAGCGACGGCATCAACGCAATGATAACGTCCCGCATGATGGTACGGGTGGAATCGCGGCCGTGCAGATGCGGCGAGGCCGAAAGCAACAATTGTGACACGGTGCGCACCTCCTTACTTCTTCGCCCGCAAAGCGGATTTCGCCATGCGGAAGTTTTGTACTAACGGACGGAACGCGGGGCAGGTGTAGGCACAGGTGCCGCATTCCATACACGACATGATGTGTCGTTTTTTGAGTTCTTCCAGATCCCCACGCTCATAGGCATCGGCCATTGAGGTGGGCACCAGCTTCATCGGGCAGGCGGCCACACAACGTCCGCACCGCAAACAGGGGCTTTGCGGATGGGCCCGTAATTCCTCTTCGGTAAGAGCCAGGAAGGCGTTGTTTTGTTTTAAGACCGGCAACGAGGCGTCGGGAAGTGCGATGCCCATCATCGGGCCGCCCATCAGAAGGCGGGTGGCCTCTTCGTGCATACCGCCGCAGAAATCCAACACTTCAGATATGGGGGTACCAATGGGAACCCGCACGTTTTGCGGGAATTGCACGCCGGTGCCCGCCACGGTCACACGCTTCGAGATGAGCGGCATACCGGTTTTAAGATAGCGGGCCAAGAAACCGACCGAGGTGACGTTCAGGACAACACAACCGATATCGGCCGGCAGACCGCCGTCGGGAACGCGCCGTCCCATGCAGGTATTGACCAACATCTTTTCCGCACCCTGCGGATACCGCGACGGCAACACCTTCACCGAGACGTGTTTCATCCTGCGCGCCGCGATGTGCTTGCGCAACAGCGCAATGGCGTCCGGTTTGTTACTTTCCACACCGATGATGGTGTGTGCCAGATCAAGCCACTTCATTACGGCGGCAATGCCATCCAAAATATCGTTGGGTGCTTCCATGCACTCGCGGAAGTCGGCGGTGATATACGGTTCGCATTCCGCCGCGTTGATGACAAGTGTATCGACCTCGTCGATGTTTTTCGGATTTAACTTAATGTGGGTAGGGAAGCCCGCGCCGCCGAGACCCACCAGGCCGGATTGGCGAACTGCCTTAAGGAAGGACTCTTTGTCGGTCACCTCGGGAGGCGCAATGCCTTCGAAAACGCGGTTTTCACCGTCATTTTCGATCACTAAAGCCTGTCCGATCTGTCCGTTGGATTGGCGAAGGCCGCAAATCGCCTTCACTTTGCCCGAAACGGGCGAGTGAATGGGAGCGGATACGAACTGGTCGCTGTCGGCAACGCATTGGCCGACCGTGACCGTGTCGCCGACCGCGACAATGGGTTTGCAGGGGGCGCCGATGTGTTGCGACATCATTAACGTGACGGTGGCGGGCGCAGGCATGTTGGCGGTCACACAGTAACGGGTGTCCTTGCGATGCGGCACGGCCGCTCCCGGCTCGCCGAACAGAAGATCCAGAATGTTCATGCGCATATCCTTCCTTTCTTAAAACAGCGCTGTAACGCGGAGAGGGTAATTTATAACAAGCGCGCGAGGAAACAGACTCGCGCGGTGAAAGCGGGCGGCGGTCGCCGCGAAATCGGGAGACGTCGCCTTCCACGGGAATATATATGTATTATAATACGGAAAGTTGTGCGAAAAGTCAAGGCGGAAACGCTTGGCAAGTAAAATTTTAGCAAAAAATTCCTGTTTTTCGCAAAAAGTGCGGATTTTTATTTGTAAAATCCTTGTAAAATCGATTGGAGATATTGACTTTATGAAAAATTCGGGATATACTGAAACCAAGCGAAAAGATTGTTGAAGGAGGATGTTCCTATGAAAATCGTATGGAAACTGTTGATCGTGTTGGCTGTGTTGGCCGCTGCAGGTACGGCTGTGCTTCTTTGGGTGCGCGAAAAGAAAAAGCGCGATGCATTGACCGAAGATGATTGCTGCTCGTGGGATGATGTGTGCGACGAGTGCAACGAAGAGATTGCGGAGTAATCGAAAAAAACAAAAAGGGAGAAAATCGTTCGATTTTCTCCCTTTTTGTTGTTTATTCAGCGGGTCGAGTACGGCGCAGTAACGTGACCAACGGAGAGATCAGCAACACACCGCCTACCAAATTACTGACTCCGTGAATCGCATCGAACGGCAAGCCGGCCGCGATCCATGTGAGCGTGCCTTGAAACGACAGCCCGAAAAACAGCGCTTGTGCGGGGGCGTACAGTACCCCGAACAGCAACCCGTGCAATCCGCAAACACCGCCCCAAACGAAGGGGGCAATACGCGGCGACAGGCGACGGGGCAGTAACATCACCGCACCCCACAGCACCGTCCAGATGTAAAGATAGGGGACCCACCATGTTCCGAAACCGGCCATCAGACCGTCCAACAGAACGTAGAGATAGAGCGGATACAACGCCCGTGCTCGGTAGACCACCGTGACGGCGACGATCAAGATCCCGACAAGGTGAATGTTGGGCAAAAATTCCATTACTTTTTTGGAAACGAACATCAGGGATCCGAGCATCGCGAAGAGCGCGGTTTCCCGCACGGTAAGTTTCATCAACCTTCCACCTTGAGCGCATATTCGGCGCCTTCGGTCACGGTAGTTTGATCGACACCCGTTGAGGCATATTCACCGTTTATGTAAAACGCCCAGTAGGTACCGTCCGTGTCATAATCGGCAGTGATGCCGTTCACCGTTTTGACGTACAGACCGTACGTGCTCTCTTCGCCGGCAATCAAACCTTCTTCCAGCAGAGCGTCTCCTACGGTCGCCTTGTCGGTTGCAACGGTGAAGGTCTCACTGTTGCCTTCCTTGTCGGTTACGGTGAGAGTGAAAGTTACCTTGGCGACGGTGGTGGTGACCGTATCTTTCACCGTCGTGGCGGTCGTATTTCCGCCGTTGTCTTTCGGTTGTTCGTTACAACCCATCATGCTCAGTGCCATAGCCGCAATCAGCACCGCACACAGGAGGAACGACAACACAGAATGTTTGCGTGTCTTGTTCATTGTGCATAACTCCTTATAGTTGTTTTCCCATCCGTCGGCGCTCGCGACGCTGTGATGGGTGTTGTCCGCGCGAGTATTTCGACTCGGTGCCAAACAGCGTCGACCTTCTCGGAAAGATCCAATGGCGTGTCCCCATCTGCGGCGACGGGTGAGACGATGCGAAAAAAGCACCTCACGGCGACGGGCTCGTGCAGGAATTCCACCTGCTTCCTCGACCGCGAACACAAGGAGTATACCACAAGTTTTACAAAAAAGCAATCCCGTAAAAAACGCCCGACCTTGGCGGTCGGGCGTTGAGGGGTCATTCCAATTCGAAAGCGCCGGTATACAGCTGATAATACTGCCCTTTTTGAGCGATCAAGTCGTCATGGTCGCCGCGTTCGATCACGCGACCGTGGTCGAGCACCAAAATGACGTTGGAATTTTTAACGGTGGAGAGGCGGTGGGCGATCACAAACACCGTGCGACCTTCCATCAGCGCATCCATACCCCGTTGCACGATCGCTTCGGTGCGGGTATCGATGGAGGAGGTCGCCTCATCCAAAATCATAACGGGCGGGTCGGCTACCGCCGCGCGCGCAATCGAAAGCAACTGTCGCTGTCCTTGTGAAAGGTTGGCGCCGTTTTCGGTCAGCGCGGTGTTGTAACCGTCGGGCAAACGGGTGATGAAATCATCCGCCCCCGCAAGTTTGGCTGCCGCTATGCATTCCTCGTCGGTCGCATCCAGTTTGCCGTAACGGATATTATCCATCACGGTACCCGAGAACAGATTGGTGTCCTGCAACACAATGCCGAGCGAGCGGCGCAGATCGGATTTTTTGATTTTGTTGATGTTGATACCGTCGTAACGGATCTTGCCGTCGGCAATATCATAAAAGCGATTGAGAAGGTTGGTGATGGTGGTCTTGCCGGCCCCGGTGGCGCCGACAAACGCCACTTTCTGACCGGGTTTCGCATAGAGCGAAACGTTATGCAGCACCGTTTTTTCCCCGTCATAGGAGAAATCCACGTCGTGTAAACGCACGTCGCCTTCCACACGGGTATAGGTGACGGTGCCGTCGCCGTGCGGATGTTTCCACGCCCACACACCGGTACGCTCGGCACATTCCGTGAGCGTGCCGTTTTCCTCACGGGCATTTACCAACGTGACGTAGCCGTTATCCTCTTCGGGGGATTCGTCCATCAGGGTGAAGATGCGGTCGGCACCCGCCAGACCCATAACGATGGAATTGATCTGGTTCGATACCTGGTTGATATTCCCCGCAAACTGTTTGGTCATGTTGAGGAACGGCACTGCGATGCTGATACCGAAGGCGAGCCCCGAAAAACCGACAGCGTTTACGTTTCCGAGCATCAGTGCGCCGCCCACCAGTGCTACCACAACATACAAAATGTTACCGATGTTATTGAGCACGGGCCCCAAAATATTTGCATATTTGTTGGCGCGTTCGGATTCGCGGAACAATTCGTCGTTTAAACGGTCGAAGTCTTCGCCCGCTGCCTGTTCGTGGCAAAATACTTTTACCACTTTCTGGCCGTGCATCATCTCTTCGATGAAACCTTCCACACGCCCGAGTGAGGCCTGTTGCTTTACAAAATATTTTGCCGAGCCGCCGCCGATCTTACGCACGGCGAAGGTGATGCACACCACACCCACGACTACCACGAGGGTCATCAGGAAGGAGAAGTACAGCATGATGCAGAAGACGGTCAACACCGTTACACCCGAGATGAGCATCTGCGGAAGGCTTTGGGAGATCAGCTGACGCAGGGTGTCGATATCGTTGGTGTAATGGCTCATCACGTCGCCGTGATTGTGGGTATCGAAGAACTTGATGGGCAAACACTGCATGCGGTTGAACATTTTCTCACGCATCTTTTTAAGAACGCCCTGTGTGATAATCGCCATCAACTGGTTATAGGCAAAACAGGAGATAAGCGAGAGCACATAGAAGACGGCGAGCAAGCCTACCATCGAAAGGATCGGTCCGCGCGCTGCCGCCCAGTTTCCGTCGGCGGCGTGTTGTTCGATCTGGGCGATGACGTTTTGCATAAACACCGACGGCACCGAACTGACGATCGCGCTGAACAGGATACACAGTACCGTTATGGGAATGAGCACGGGGTAGAAGGCGAGGATCTCGCGCAGAAGGCGGCGCAAGGTGCCTTTTTTTGCTTTTGGTTTCATTCCGCCGCCTCCTTTCCTGCCGTGTTTTGCGAATGATAGATCTCACGGTAGATATCGCAAGAGGCCATCAGTTCTCGGTGGGTGCCCACCGCCACGATGCGGCCGCCGTCCATGACCAAAATGCGATCGGCATCCTCCACCGAGGCGGTACGCTGGGCGATGATGATCTTGGTAGTGGAGGGGATGAATTCCCGCATTGCACGACGCATGTGGGCATCTGTCTTGGTATCCACTGCACTTGTGGAGTCATCCAAAATGAGGATTTTCGGCTTTTTGAGCAGCGCACGGGCAATGCACAAACGTTGTTTCTGGCCGCCCGATACATTGCTGCCGCCTTGCTCGATATAGGTGTCGTATCCGTCGGGGAAGGATTGCACGAATTCGTCGGCACAGGCGAGTTTGCACGCTTCGATCAACTCTTCATCGGTGGCGTCGGGATTCCCCCAACGCAGGTTTTCTTTGATGGTGCCGGAGAACAGCATGTTTTTTTGCAGCACGACCGCCACCGCATTGCGCAAGGTGTCGAGATCGTATTCCCGCACGTCCACACCGCCGACCCGCACCGACCCGTCGGTGACGTCGTAAAGGCGGGAGATGAGCTGGATCAGCGAAGATTTGGAGGAGCCGGTACCGCCGATGATACCGATGGTTTCGCCCGAGTGAATGGTGAGATCGATGTTTTCGAGCACGGGACGCTTGGCTTTTTGTGAGTATTTGAACGTTACGCCGTCGAAGACGACGGAGCCGTCCGCCACCGCGGCAACGGCGTTTTCGGGGCTTTTCAAGGTGCTTTCCTCGTTCAACACTTCGGCAATACGTTTGGCCGACTCGCCCGCGAGGGTGATCATGACAAACACCATCGACAGCATCATCAGGCTTGACAGCATCATAAAACCGTATGTCAAAAGGGCGGAAAGTTGTCCCACGTCGAGCGCTAACCCTTGGGTGGTGATGACGGTGTAGGAGCCGTAGGAGAGGGTGAACACCATCACGGCATACAGGCAAAACTGCATCAGCGGGTTGTTCAACACCACAATGCGTTCCGCACGGGTAAAGTCGGCACACACTTCTTCGGCGGTGCGGTCGAATTTCTTTTGTTCATATTCTTCCCGCACAAAAGATTTGACGACGCGCATGCCTTTGATGTTTTCCTGGATCGAGCCATTCAGATTGTCGTATTTCTTGAATACGCGGCGGAACAGCGGCATGGCGCTGCGCGCCACCAGGAACAGACCCGTGCCGAGAACGGGGATGACAAACAGGAAGATCCAGGCCATACGTCCGCCCATACGGAAAGCCATGAAAAAGGCGAAGATCAGCATCAGCGGTGAGCGGATCGCCAGGCGGATGATCATCATGTACGCCATCTGCACATTGCTTACGTCGGTGGTCATACGCGTAACCAGAGACGAGGTCATAAAGCGATCGATGTTTTCAAAAGAATAGCCTTGTACACTGTGGAACAGGTCGTGTCGCAGGTTGCGTGCCAAGCCGCATGAGGCGGTGGCGCAGGTGAAACCGGCCCACGTGCCGAACAGCAGAGACAGCAAGGCCATTGCCGTGAGAATACCGCCATACGTCCACAACGTGGACATCGGTGCACCCGCCTTGACCGCATTCACCAAATCCGCGATCAAAAACGGAATGATACATTCGAGAACCACCTCGCAACTGACCAAAAGCGGCGTTGCGATGGAGGCACGTTTGTATTCCCGCAGACTTTTTATCATGGTTTTAAACATAAAAACGAGGTCCTCTCCTTTGGATATTTCTACAATTATACTCCTTCCTTTTTGCCGCTGTCAAGGTTTGTCCGCGACTTCGGCGGTTTACACAAATTGTTTTTTTCAAGGTGAGAGAATTTTTTTGGAAAATTATCTTTACATTCGATAGAAAAGTGCGTATAATACTACTGTTAAGGAACTTTTTGTAACAAAGGGATTTTTGTAATAACGGAAAGGTTTGTGAATCGTATGGAAAGAAAGATCGGTACGGTATCCCGCGGCGTGCGTTGCCCCATTATTCGTGAAGGGGATGATCTTGCGGCCATCGTAACTGCTTCGGTGTTGGAAGCCGCCGAAAGCGAAGGCTTTGCGTTGCGTGACCGTGATGTGGTGGCGATGACCGAATCCATCGTGGCGCGCGCCCAAGGCAACTATGCTTCGGTGCAGGATATCGCAGACGATGTGAAAGCGAAATTCGGCGCCGATGCCACGGTGGGTGTGATCTTCCCGATCCTCTCCCGCAACCGTTTTGCTATTTGTCTTAAAGGCATTGCCATGGGCGTGAAGAAAGTCGTGTTGATGCTGAGTTATCCCTCCGATGAGGTGGGTAACGAACTCGTGTCGCTCGATCAGTTGGACGAAGCCGGCATCAACCCCTACAGCGACGTATTGGATCTTCCCCGCTATCGTGAACTGTTCGGCGACAATCGTCATCCCTTCACCAATATCGACTATGTCGGTTACTATGAAGAGGTTATCCGTGCGGCGGGAGCCGAGTGCGAGATCGTGTTTGCGAACGATCCCCGCGCGATCCTGAACTATACCAAAAACGTACTCCCCTGTGATATCCACACCCGTGTGCGCACCAAACGTCTGCTCCGTGCGGCGGGTGCCGAAAAGGTGTTCGGCTTGGATGAAATCCTCTCTGCTCCCGTGAACGGCAGCGGCTGTAACGAGCGTTTTGGTCTGCTTGGCTCGAACAAGGCGACGGAAGACTCTGTCAAACTGTTCCCGCGTGAATGCCGCGGTTTGGTGGAAGAGATCCAAAAGCGTCTGCTGGAAGCGACCGGCAAGTGCATCGAAGTGATGGTGTACGGCGACGGTGCTTTTAAGGATCCGGTGGGTAAGATTTGGGAACTCGCCGACCCGTGTGTATCTCCCGCTTATACGGACGGTTTGGAAGGTACCCCGAACGAACTCAAGCTGAAGTATTTGGCCGATAACGATTTTGCCACCCTGTCGGGTGAGGCGCTGAAAGAAGCCATCGCACAGAAGATCCGCGAAAAGAAATCCGATCTTGTCGGTGATATGACTTCGGAAGGCACGACGCCCCGTCGTTTGACCGATCTGATCGGTTCGCTGTGCGACCTGACCTCCGGTTCGGGCGACAAAGGCACACCGGTTGTGCTGATCCAGGGCTATTTCGACAATTATACCAACGCCTAAACAAGGAAACGACCGCGGGCCGATGGCTGCGCGGTCGTTTTTTACAAAAGCACCGCCGACATTGCCGAGACGGGACTTGTCATTTTCGGCCGACTGTGCTATACTGGTACCCAGTATACCATATAAAAGGGGTAATGGTGTTGAAGATCTTGATTTGCGGTGTGGGAAAAGTCGGTGCGGCGCTGGCCAAGCAGCTGTCGCGTGAAGGGCACGACCTTACCTTGATCGATATCAACGCAGACGTGTTGGAAAACGGCGTAGAAACTTACGATGTCCTTTCGTTGCGCGGCAACGCTGCGTCGTTGTCGGTGCTGCGCGAGGCGGCGGTGGAGATGGCCGATCTGTTGATCGCTGCGACCGGCGAAGACGAGGTGAATCTGCTCTGTTGTATGACGGCGCACAATCTCAATCCGCAGTTGCACGCTATCGCGCGTATTCGCAATCCCGAATATCGTGAACAGGCGTATACCATGCGCGGTGTGTTCGGCCTGTCCATGATCATCAACCCCGAAATGCAAGCGGCAGCCGAAATCGAACGGTTACTGAAATATCCCGGCTTTTTGAAACGGGAAACCTTTGCCAAGGGGCGTATCGAGATCGCGGAATTGGCGGTGGATGCCGACAGCAAACTGTGCGGCGTATCGCTGATGTCGCTCGGCAGTGTCATCAAGTGTCGTGTGCTGGTCTGCTCGGTATTGCGCGACGAAAAAGCCATTATTCCGGCGGGTGATTTCGTGTTGCAGGCGGGGGATCGCTTGTTTGTTACCGCCACCACCAACAACCTTTCCGCCCTGTTGCGCCATTTGGGATTGATCTCCCATCGCGCGCGCCGCGTGATGGTGGCGGGCGGCAGTCGTATCGGATTCTATTTGGCACAGCAGTTGCAAAAAAGCGGCGTGGCGGTGCAACTGTTTGAACGCAACCGCGAGCGGTGTGAGGAATTGGCGGAACAACTGCCGCAGGTGTCGATCCTGTGCGGCGATGTGAGCAATCATCACCTTCTCGAAAGTGAAGGGCTGGCGGATTGTGAAGCCTTTGTCTCGCTTACGGGGTTGGATGAACTGAATATGATGTTGTCTCTGTTTGCCAACTCCTGCGGTGTGCCGCAGGTCATTACCAAACTGGGACGTATGGAAAACACCCCATTGCGCAACAGTCTGCCCATCGGCAGTGTCGTCTGCCCGAAAGAACTTTGTACCGATACCATCGTGCAATACGTTCGCGCTATGCAAAACCAGACAGGCGCGGCGCTGTCGGTACACCTGATTGCCGACGGACAGGTGGAAGCGGCGGAGTTTGTGGTAGATGAAAAGACGCGGTTTTGCGGGGTGCCGTTACGCGAATTGAAATTGCGGCGCGGTGTGTTGGTGGTTGGCATTTCCCACGCGGGCACGATCGTGATTCCTGACGGTAACAGCGTGTTCCGCAAAGGGGATACCGTTGTGGTGGTCAGCGGCGACGACCGTATTATTCACCAACTGAACGACATTTTCGAATAAGCGGGGCGAGTGTATGAACTATAAGATGATGGGTCGCCTCATCGGCAGCATCTTGGCGGTCGAAGGGTTGTTCATGGTGCCCGCGCTGCTGCTTTGTTGGGCCGATGGGGTTTCCGGGACCGCCCATGCGTTTTTGCTTACCATCGCGATCACGTTGGTGGTGGGGGCGATCTTGTTGTTGATCTCCCGCCGTGCTACACGCGGATTCTATGCGCGTGAAGGGTTGGTGTGTGTGGGTGTCAGCTGGGTGCTGATGAGCGTATTCGGCTGTTTACCGTTTGTGTTGTCCGGCGAGATCCCCCACTTTATCGATGCGTTGTTCGAAACCGTGTCGGGCTTTACGACCACCGGTGCAACGATCCTCGGCGATGTGGAGGCGCTGTCCCGTGGGGCGCTTTATTGGCGCAGTTTCACCCACTGGCTCGGCGGCATGGGTGTGTTGGTATTTGTGATGGCGGTGATTCCCACCAACGCACGTCGCGGCGGGTTTGCCGTGCATCTTTTGCGGGCGGAATCCACCGGCCCGCGTGTGGATAAGTTGGTTTCCCGTACGCGGGATTCCGCAGTCATTCTGTATGGCATGTACATCCTGCTTACCGTGTTAAACGTGGTGTTTTTGTTGCTTGGCGATATGCCGTTGTTCGATGCGGTGTGTACGGCGTTCGGCACGGCGGGCACCGGCGGCTTCGGTGTCAAAAACGACAGCATTGCGGCGTATTCACCGTATATACAGAACGTAACCACCGTGTTTATGTTGTTGTTCGGTGTCAACTTCGCCTGTTACTATCTGCTGTTGTTGCGTCGCTTTCGCGCGCTGTTTAAAGACGAAGAGTTGCGGTTGTACGGCGGTCTGGTATTGGTTAGTGTGCTGTGCATCGTGTTGAATATTCGTCATTTGTATCCTACGCTTGGCGAAACGGTACGGCACGCGGCTTTTCAGGTGTCATCCATTATCACCACCACCGGTTTTGCCACTACTGATTTTGATCTGTGGCCCTCGTTTTCCAAGGCGATATTGCTTACACTGATGGTTACGGGGTGTTGTGCGGGCAGCACGGGCGGCGGCCTGAAGTGCGGTCGTGTGTTGTTGCTCATTAAGGGGTTATATCGCAATCTGCGGCGGATGTTACACCCCCAGCGTGTGGAAACGGTGCGTGTCAGCGGGCGAAAAGTGGACGAAGAGGTCTTGCACAGTACCAACATCTATTTGATAGCCTATGCTTTGATCTTGATCGTCAGTTTCCTGCTGGTATCGTTGGATAATTTTTCGGTTACCACAAACTTTTCGGCGGTAATCGCTTGCTTTAACAACATCGGTCCCGGTTTTGAGGCGGTTGGCCCCACCTGTAATTTCGGCGGATACAGCGTGTTGTCGAAATTGGTGTTGGCGGTAGATATGCTCGCGGGCCGACTCGAGATATTCCCCGTTTTGGTGTTGCTTTCCCGCAGTACATGGACGGCCAAATAAAACCAAAAGAGAAGGCACGTGTATCTGACAAAGAGCCACGTGCCTTCTCGTTTTTATTTTTTCACGATAACCACCGTTTCGGCAAACACGGAAAGGGTATGGCCCGTGAGCGTGACGGCGAGAGGCGCACCCGTTTTCGGGTCGAGTCCGTCGGCCGTTTGGGGGTCGAACGGCAACGTAAGGGTCACTGTTGCGGCACGCGGGAAATACAAATATGTCCCCCCCTCACACATCAACGCCGCCACGTAGTCATCACCGGCAACGTTGTCGGCCACCGCGTCGGTCAAAGGCAGGCCGCCGAACGGCGGATGTGCGGCTACAAAGTCGCGCAGGACGTGCAGTTGTTCTGCACAGGGGCGGTGAAGTGCTTCCTGCCAAGTGAACGGGCAATAAGGCGAATAGATACGATTCATCTGCCATACGGCATGATGGCCGTAGGTGTGAGAGCACGTGCCGCTTAACAGATCGCGCCACGCGGCACGACGCGGTGCATCGTCATACCAATAACCAAACCCGGGCTTGACATTGGCGGGAATGTCCTCGTAACACGGTTCGCCGTCCATAACGGGTTTGTGCGGTGTACGGGCGTATTCCTGTGCCGCCAACTGATAACACGCGGGGGCGGGTTTGTCGTGCCCCGTCTGCATCATGTTGAAGTCCAGCCAGGTGCGCTCGTGCCAGTATTCGCCGGAGGTGTGTTGCCCCTGCGGGTGATAGGTCATCAAAAACTTACCCCCGTCTCCCGCCTTCAACCCCTCGGCCATGCGATCGATAATGGCGTAATGCGCGTCTTTCTCGGGCGGACGATCGCCGCCCAACACCCAGACAATGTTGCTGTGACGGCAAAGCCGCTCACCCAAAAAGCGGCCGTAAGCGAAGGCGTTATCGGGAGTAAACACTTCGGGTCCGTCGCCCCACCAAAGGTTAAACTTATCGCCCCATGTGGGAAGCAGACCGATATACAGTTCCAGTTCCTCCGCGGCGGAGATGACCCACTCTACGTGATCGAAATAGGAATAGTCTCCGGCGGTATCGGGACGATCGGGGCAAAAACAGCCTGTTTCGTCGCGGCATAGCGGCACCCGTCCGTAGGCGTTCGGCACCCGCAAACCGTCGTTTTCCGCCAATACGACGGTTTGTATAAAATTGAATCCTTGCGCCCGACGGGTGGTAAGGTAATGCATGGTTTCTTCACGCGTCAGGTCGTGAAGAAGATTCCACGCCGTATCTCCCAAAAGAAAAAACGGCGTGCCGTCGGCGGCGGTAAGATACCGCCCCGACGTATGCACGCACAATGGTTTCATATTACACTCCGCGTTCGGCACGCCAAGCTTCGGCACGTGCCGCCGACATACGGGTGATGTTTTCGCCCGCGTGTTCGGATTCTTCGCCGCCGTTGACATACAGGAAGAACTTGCCGCCCTCGGTTTGGAACAAGCACTCTTCAAAACCCTTCGGGTCGCCCCACAGGCCTTCGACGTACTTTGCCACAAACAAGGCGTTGTCGGTGTCATATTCCACTTTACAAATGGTCTTTTTCATTTCGATTACCTCCTTATTTTTATAATCACAGTATAGAAGATTTTCCGCAAAAAAGCAAGAGGGAATTTTTGTGGGGGTCAGCCCGTGCGGTGTTTGCGATAGGTGAGCGGGTTGACGCCGTAGATCGCCCGAAACGCCTTGCGGAAAAAGGTCTCGTTTTCATATCCCACCGCGCGAATGATCTCGGCTACGGTGCGATCGCTTTCGCGCAGCATTTCCGCCGCGGCGGCACAGCGTTTCTTTTGCAACAACCCGGTGAAGGTGTTGCCCGAAAGTGTGCGGACCAGTGTGCCGGTGTAGACGGTGGAATACCCCAGTTTGGCGGCGAGTCCGCCAAGCGAGGCGTCGGACAGATGGGCGGCCAGATATCGCTCGATTTCGCCGCGTTGCTGTTCGGCACGATTGCTCACGTGACGCGGTACGAGCGTAGGAAGCGCGCGTAACACGGTGTCGCGTAACGGGATGGAGGGTGCCGCGCCGCGGCGGGATACGGCGATAGCGGCCGCGGCGGTTGCTTGCTGCAAAATGACGGGAATCTCGTCGCCGCGCGCCAATCCGGCGGCAAAGTATCCCGCGAAGGTGTCGCCGGCGGCGGTCGTATCCACCGCTTCTACCTGAAAGGCGGACTGAAACAGTGTCTGCTCTCCCTGCGCAAACAGACACCCCTTTTCACCGAGCGTCTGTACGATACCGAGGGTGGGGAAGCGGTTGCGCAGCATCTCGAGTGCTTCGTCGGCATTGTTGGTGTCGGCCAGTGCTTGTGCTTCCCGCTCGTTTAAAATGATATAATCCAACTTTTCCAGTGCCACAGCCCGAATCTGCTTATTGATGGGTGAAGGGTTGAAAATGATGCGCAGTCCTTGTTCGTGGGCGCGATCTACAATATACGGAACGTTGGATATCTCGTTTTGCAACAGCAACAGATCACCCGCCGAAAAAGAGGCCAGCACACGATCGATCAATGGGCGGTTCACCATATCGTTTGAACCTGCGTGCAGAAAAATGGCGTTTTCACCTGTGCGGCTGACTTGGATGATGGCACAGCCGTTTTTGACATCTACCGTCTCCAAAAATGAGATATCCACACCGGTCTCTTTCAAAATGTCGGTCAGCAAAGCGGCATCATTGCCCACACAGCCCGCGTGGAATACGTCGCCGCCCGCTCGTGCGGCGGCAATCGACTGGTTCAGACCTTTTCCGCCGGGAAACACATCCATACGTTGGCTGTTTTCGGTTTCGCCGGGCGACACAATATGATCCAGTGTATATACGTAATCAATGTTGCATGAGCCGATATTTACGATCTTCACCGTCACTCCCCCTTACGATGGCAGTATACCATAACAACGGTTCGTGTGCAAGGTCGGTATTTTTTAAAAAACAGACCTATCGCAACAAAAAAACCGCGATCGGATTGACGCTGTTGCGGTTTTTTAGTATGATGAAAAAAACAAAACATAACAACAAAAGGGGGCGCTCTTATGTTGAAAACCGTGTGTTTGAACGGGTTGTGGGAGTTTTCCTGTGCCACGTCGTCGCTTGATACGATTCCCGTCGTGTGGGACAGTGTGCCTATTAAGGTGCCGTCTCCGTTTAATGTTAATGCATTTTCGAGCGGGTATCCCCGTCGAACGGCGGACGAGGACTATTATGTCAGCGGGGCGGATTTCCGCTTGTATCCCGAATATCCGTTGGCATGGGATACGGCGCCGATCGGGTTTTACCGTCGTCGGTTTTTCGTGGGTGAGGAAAGTCGCGGAAACCGCTTGTTTTTGCGCTTGGATGCCGTGGCGTATCAAACGGTGTTTTACGTTAACGGGCGTCTGATCGGTGAGGAATGCGAGGCCTTTTTGCCGTTGGAGATGGAGATCACCGATACCGTAAACTACGGCGGCGAAAACGAGTTGATCGTGGGATGCCGCACGGTGATGGCGTCGGAATACCAAGACGCCGACGGACGTGCGCGCACCGATTTCCCCGAAGGTTCGTTTTGGGGCAATCACATTGCGGGCATTTGGCAGGATTGTTGGCTTATCGAGCGAGGCCCTTCGTATATTGCCGATGTATTTGCCTGGGCCGACGTGTACAGCGAGACGTTACATTTGGAATACGCAACCGAAAATGCCGGCGCCTATACCGTGCGGTTTTCGCTCTCGCCCCACGGGGCGGGCGAATGGCGCGCGATGGTGACCGTGCCCGCGGCCGTCGGTAAAACCGACTGGCACTGGCAGGGGTGGGATATCCGTTTGTGGGAACCCGACGCGCCGCACCTGTATGATCTGCGCACCGAATTGCTGGACGGTGATACCGTGCGGGATACCCACACGGTGCGCATCGGATTTCGCACCTTCGGCATCGAAGGGGATCGCTTTGTACTCAACGGCCGTCCCATCAAATTGCGTAACGATTCCTGGCACTATATGGGGTATGCGGTGCAAAGCGAAGACTACGCCCGCGCCTATTATGAGATGGCGCGGGAGGCCAATGTCAATTGCATTCGCTTACACGCCATGCCGTACCCGTCTTTTTTCTATGATATCGCAGATGAGATGGGCATGCTGATGGTGTCCGAATCCGCCATATGGGCGTCCCGTTGTAACTTCAGTTACAATGCGGATTTCTTTGAAAACTGCAAACGACATTTGCGTCGGTTGATCCGGCGGGATCGCAACCATCCGTCGGTGATTATGTGGAGTCCCGAAAACGAGTGTATTCCCGCGTATAAAGTGGTGGGTGCGCCCTGTATACGCGACGAGGAAGATCTTGCCGAAAAGGTGTTTGATCTGACGAAAGAGATTCCCAAACTCGACCCCTCCCGTCCCTACAGTTGCGACGGCAGTCACGATCTGGGCGGCCGTCTTGCCATCAATTCGTGGCATTATCCCGGTTACGATTGCCCCACCCACCGTGAAAAGCCGATCACCATCGGTGAAAACGGCAGTATGTATTATTCCACGCCGGATACCGTCTGTATGGCCGACGGCGAGTCGACGCTGCTCTCGTTTGACGGGCGACTGACAGCGGTGGCGCGGGATGCCTACCGCAATCTTATCGGTCAGCGCCGCTGGGCACAGCAGGTGTGCGTATTCAATCTTATTTGGTACGGTTTGGAGCCGTTGCCTTTTAAAGAACAGCAGTTTACCTACGATACCTATGAGACACCCGGCATCAAGCCGTCGCGTCTCACGCCGTATCTGCGCACCTTGAATGCAGGAGCGCAATCGGATCTGCCGAAATATACCCCCAACCCCGTGTGGCACTACACCAAAGAGGCGTTTACGCCGGTGAGACCGTTTTTGGAACACACGCCGGCGGCCGCCTGGGCGGGCGAATCGGTGGATTTTGCCGTCACGGTATTCAACGACCATCGCGATCCGCTGACACTGACGCTGACAGGTGAAGTGGTGGTGGACGGTGCGGTGGCGGCGACCGTGGTGCGGGAGATGCCGATGACGGCATGCAGCTATGAAGATATCACTCTTACGCTGACAATGCCTGCCGTGCACGAACAAGCGGCAGAGGTGCGCGTTACCTTGCGCGATGCGACACGCGAATACTATACCGACCGCGCAACGTTGACCGTGTTTGACCGTGCGCGTCTTACGGCCGCGTGGGAGGCGGTGAAGTTGCCCTGTTTGCACGATGGGGAAGAAGCTGAGGGTCTCGCCTTGGATTTCCGTTTGGGAGACGGCTCGCCTTATGCCGGTTTGGCCCGCCGCCGTGCGGTAGAGGCGGTGTTTACGTCGGATGCGTTCGCGTCGTTGCGGCCGATGGGAACCCTGCGCTTCAATCGGCCGCGCGAAGCGCGTTACTTCACCGATCACCTGAATGCCAACGCTACCCCCCTCTATTTCAACGGAGCGGGAATGCCGTTGGTGCTGGATCTTACCCCGGCGGGACAACCGCGTATCCTGTCGGCGATCGATCTGACTCGCTATGCAGACGAGGAGCCGTTGGCGTTGTGGATGATGGTCCGCCTGGCGCGTTATCTGCGTGATTGTGTGATCAAACCGCCTGTTTCGGCGTATTTTTACGGTGCCGCAAACGGAGCGGTGGCCGCTATGTTGAATGAGATCCGCTGTCGCTATACCGTGGTGGATCGCGCGGAACTGGAGGGGCTACTCACCGCTTCCCAAGAGGCGCTGTTGATTGTCGATGGCCGTGAAGAATTGGATTGGTTGCGTGCCGTCGGGCAACACAACTTTAAAACCGTGTTGGTGTTGGGGCTTACAAAAACACCCCCCCTGTTTTCCTATGAGTTCGCGGTATCGTCAAAGAAGGCGTGTCATCTGCGTCCCGCTCGTCCGGATCCGGTCACTGCGGGCGTCTACGGCAACAACCTCTATGGTTTGGTCGAAGGAAGTGCCGCTCACCTGGCGGTAAATCTGCTGGAATATAAAGGCGATACCGACGGCATTTTGTTGGGACTTCCGACGGTGGATTGGCGACAGTGGAACCAAAATGCCGAAAACATCAAAACCGTAGCGGTACACAAAAGCGAACAGGAAGACCGTTCGCGTTTCGCCGCGCTGGCCCGCCATACCTATGCGGGAAGCACCATCTATTTCTGCCAGACCGCCACGGCGTTGCAGAACAAAAAGGTGAAGCATCTGTTGGTACGGGTGCTGTCGGCTTTGAATACGGCGGTGGAATTTTCCGAAAACGCGGCACTTTCGGAACTGCTTTCGGGCAGCATATACGGCGTGACCCTCAACCGCGCCTTGTGTAAAGTGTTGGAAGAGGGGGAAGAGGCCTCCGCTTTGTGTGCCGGTCTCAACCGTGTGGAAAACGGCCACGCATGGCGCGCGGTTGCCCGCGGCGGACGTCTGCCGTCGCGTTGTGCGCTGGCGGTGTTTGTCTATTCGCCTTCCGATCGCACCGATCTTTTGCTCAATCCCGATACCGTGTCGCTGGATATTTCGGCACCGAACGGATGTGAGTTGTGGCTGAACGGTGCGCTTTTGGGAGAGGGGGTACAAATTCGCATCCCGACCGTGATGCTGACATCGGGTTGGAATCGGCTGATGCTCATCTTGCCCCAGGGCGGCCCGATGCCCGAGGTGACCTTCACGCGCTACGATTATTCCAAACTCGATCTGCGGTTTTCGCTTTATGGACGAGATATTCAGCCGATCGCACTCGGGGCGGATAATCTGTTTAGTCGCAATCGCCCCGATACGGTTGCACAGGCGGTGGCCGGACGCGAAAGTTTTTGGATCAGCGACGGCGACCAGCGCGAAGGCATCGATTTTGAAATACGCCTCGAGAATCCCGTGTGTTGTAAGGCGATCGCATTTTCCTCCCTCACGGCGGAAGTGGCAGGCGCGTGTTACACGCCGCATTCTTTCGAGCTTTTGGCGGGCGACACACCCGATACGATGAAGCCGATCTATCACACGTTGTTTGAAGAGCGAATGTCTTATGAAGGCGGGCGGGTGTTTGTGGATCTGGGCGAAGGGATAACCGCGCGCTGTTTCAAGTTGGCACTGAAGACCAACGCCCTGAAACCCTGGGTCATTTCGGATCTGACGTTGCTCGGGTAATACGATCTAAAAACGGAGACGCCTTTGACCGGCGTCTCCGTGATTTTTATTGCTTTTTCATTTGACGCAGGAACAGTAAGACTGCCAAAACAAGCAGGACGGCGGCATAGCCAAGCACCCACCACAAATGGGGGAAGAGGGCGGCGAAATTGCCCGCCAGTGCGGCCCGTTCCATTTCTACCGCATGGACAAACGGCAGCATATACGCTGCTTTCCGAAACGTACCCCCCACCAATTCCAGGTCGAACCAAACGCCGGAAAGCCAGGCCGAAAGATTGGTCAGTAACGCCCCGCAGATGCCGCCGACCTGTTTGTCGTTCAGCACACTGCCGCAAAGCAGACCGAGCGCAATATAGAGGATCGAAACGGGAAGAATACACACGATGGCAAACAGAATGCCGATGGTAAAATCCAATCCGAGAAACAACGATGCAACGTAACAGACCGCACATTGCGCAACCGAGATCGGCAGGATCGGCAGTGTATAGCCGAGGATGAAGTCCCGCGGCGTCAGCGGTGTGGTATATAAGCGTTGCAACAGGGAACTGCCGCGGTCTTTGGCGATGATGGTGGCGGAAAACAGGGTCATAAAAGACAGACCGAATACCGTCACGCCCGGGGTCAATTGCTGTATCTCAAAAAGCGGCACGGGGATATTCGCCTGTATGGCGCTGAGCAGAAGGATCAGCACAAGCGGGAAGCCGAGCCCGAAAAAGAGCGTCAACGGATCGCGCAGGATCTCCTTGGCGTTTCGGTTGGCAAAGGTAAGCATTCTCATCGGCCCGCCTCCTTTACAATACGGATAAATGCCTGCTCGAAATTGTCGGTTTCGGCGGCTTCTTTGATCTTTTCCGCGGTATCGCAGATGAGCAGTCGGCCGTCCTTCATAATGGCGATACGATCGGACAGCGCTTCGGCCTCTTCCATATAGTGTGTGGTCAAAACGATGGTGACACGACCTTTGAGGGAACGGATCAGATCCCATAGATCGCTTCGGGCAAGGACATCGAGCCCAAGGGTCGGTTCATCCAAAAACAGGATCTGCGGTTCACCGATCAGTGCCATAGCGATGCTCAGCCGCCGTTGCCAACCGCCCGAAAGTTTGGCGGCTTTTTTCTTCATCACCGTCTCCAACCCCAATAAGGCGGCAAGTTCGGCGACCCGATGTTGCCTTTTTTCTTTGCTCAATCCGTATACGCCGCACATCAATGCAAGGTTTTCCTCGACCGAGAGCGCGGGTGCTACCGCCGTTTCCTGCGGCGAGACACCGATAATGGATTTCACGGCAGACGGATCGCTTACAATGCTGTTTCCGTTTAAAAATGCGTCGCCGTCGGTGGGGCGGGTTAAGCAGGATAACATTTTAATGGTGGTCGTTTTGCCGGCGCCGTTCACACCAAGCAGCGAGAACAACTCCCCTTCCCCGATCGAGAGGCACAAACGATCCACGGCGACGACATCTTTGTATGTTTTTGTCAAATTTTCAATGCGAATGGCATCCATCGGTTATCCCTCCATTCCGTGTTGCTTGCGAAGCCCCTGATAGGCATCGGTGAGTATACGGCTGACAACCTCCCACTCGAGATCGAAAAAGCCGGTGGCAAACATGGTGGCAATGCCGTGAACATAGGCCCACATTTCCATGTGAAACAATCGGGCTTCTTCGCCGCTGAGGCCGGTGTTTTTCTGCACGATCGTTTCCATTTGCTCGGTCTGTGCGGTGGTTTCGGGGATGAATTCGTGGGTGCGGTCGCGCATATACAACAGTTTAAACAATTCGCGCTCTTCTTTGGCAAAGCGGATATAGGCCATGCCGGTTGCCTTGTACGCAGGAAATTCGCCGCGTTGCATTTCCTGTTGCATATATGCGGAGCACAGCGTATCCGCCTTTTCCACGACCGCCATGCGCAACGTTTCCATGGTGGCGAAGTTCGAAAAGATCGGTTGTGTGGAACAGTTGAGCATCGAGGCTATGGTGCGGGCGTTGAGCGCTTCGGCACCGCTGTTTCGTACAATGTTCACAGCGGCGTTTAAAATATCGTCTTTGGTCACTCTTGTTTTCGGCGGCATAGCGCACCTCCTTAATATAACAACTGTTATACATCTTTCGTTATATTATCACACAACGGCGACTTTGTCAAGAAAAATGCTTGGAATCGTTGGATTCCAAGCATTTTTTAATGCCAATAATCGGTCTTATGAGGGAGATGGATATCGGCGGCCTTAAAGGTGATCGTTTTACCGGCTTTCCACTGTTGCTCGTAGTCTTTTAATGCGCGGAAGGCGTAACGACCGAGATAGAGGATGACCGGCATATTGATAATGGTCATAGCCCCCATCAAAATATCCGCCACGCCCCACAACAGATCGGCGCTCAGTCCCGCACCTACTAAGATGACCAGCGACGCCGCGAGGTAGTAGATGTTGCGTGCCCTGCGAGACGGCTCTTTGTTCAGCAGAAAACGAATGGATTTGTCGACATAAAACAGATTGCCGAGCAGGGTGGTAAAGGCGAAGAGGATCATAGCGACCGTGATAAACAGGGGGCCCACACCGCCCAATGTCGCACGGAGCGCCTCTTGCACATAGGTGGCGGCCTCGGCGCTGTCGGTCGGTGGGGTAATACCCGATGTCATACACATAAACGCGGTGGCCGAACAGACAAGCAGTGTGTCGATAAATACCGACAAGACCTGTACCAGGCCCTGCTTTACAGGGTGGGAAACGTCGGCCGATGCGGAGGCGTTGGGCGCTGAGCCGACACCCGCCTCGTTCGAAAACAGTCCTCGCTTGATACCCAACATCACACACGATCCGCTGAACCCGCCGAAAACGGCGCCGAAGTCGAAGGCGTCGGTGAAAATTTGGCGAAAGACCGACGGCAGTGTGCGGATGTTGATGAGCGAGATCACGATCGCCGTAAGAATGTATAACCCGCCCATAACGGGCACCAACACGCCGGTTACTTTCAGCAGACGCTTGCCGCCGCCGAAGAGGCAGAAGGCGACCAGGGCGGCGATCACCAAACCGATGATCCACGGTGTGTAGGTCTCGTTGTAAAATCCATAGGACGAAAAGGTGGATTGCAGATTATACGATGCCAGCATATTAAATCCGAACCCGTAAGTTAAGATCAAACAGACCGAAAACACCACGGCGATCCAACGTCGTTTGGTCGCCGCTTCGATATAATAAGCCGGTCCGCCGTAGCATCCGTCCGCGCCGCGCTTTTTATAGATCTGCGCGAGGGTGCTTTCCACAAAAGCCGAGGCCGCGCCGACGAGGGCGATCACCCACATCCAAAACACACTGCCGAATCCGCCGATACACAAGGCGGTCGCCACACCGATGATGTTACCCGTTCCCACGCGCGAGGCGGTAGAGACCATCAGTGCCTGAAAGGAGGAGACGCCGTTTTTATCGCCTTTTTCGGTTACGGATTTGAATTGCTGTGGAAGAAGGCGGAATTGTGCAAAACGTGTACGGATGGTAAAATAAAGGCCTCCCAATACCAAAAGTATAATCAAGACCCGGCTATACAGGGCATCGGTGATGCCGTTGATCAAAGTTTCCAACATAATATGACCTCTTATCGTTTATTTTCCAAACGTTGCAACCGCGCGATCCATGCGGTCGCACACCGCCACGTGGAAAGGACAGCGCGATTCACACGCACCGCAACGGAGACAGTCGGCGGCGGTGGCGCCGAGTGCGGTGTAGTGCGCCGCTACACTGGCGGCAGGACGGCGGTCGAGTTCGACCAAATCGAGATACTTGTTTACCGCCGCAATGTCGATCGCTTGCGGACAGGGGAGACAGTGGTTGCAATACATGCAAAGTCCGCTCGCATTGAACATACCGAGTTTTCCGAGTACGGTACTGTGATCGCGAGCAGACGGGGGCAGGTCGTAATAGGCCGCGGCGGTGGCCACTTCGTCTGCCGTTTGCATACCCACCATCACAGCGGCGACCGCCGGGCGGGTGAGGGCGTAGTGAATACACTGCGCCGCTGTCATAGCCACGCCTAAGGGAGAACGCTCGTCTGAAAGAAGTGTACCCATGGCAAGGGCTTTCATTACGGTAATGGCGACGCCCCGCTCTTCACAGGTGCGATATAGCTCGGTACGCGCATTTTCCAGCGTGAGGGCGGTATAATCCTGTTTTTCCCCCGCGATTACTTCGTCAAAGATCTCGACCATATTCTGTTCTTTCGGAACCAGGTCATACGCAGGATTAAGAGAAAACATCAACACATCGATCAGTCCGCTCTCCACCGCTTTTTGGGCGGTAACGGGATCGTGGGAACTCATACCGATCGCGCGGATGACCCCTTTCTCTTTCAGCGAAAGGACATAGCGCATCATTTCGCTGTCGGGCAGACTGTCCCAATCGGTCATTTTATCGACAAAGTGGATAAATCCCACATCGATATACGTGGTCTGTAAGCGGGATAGCAAATCTTCGAATGCCGTAACGCATTCGTCGATATCGCGGCTGACTTTGTATTGTCCGTCCACCCAACACGCGCCGATGTGTCCTTGAATGATCACCTTTTCGCGCCGCCCTTCGAGCGCTTTGCCGATGTTGGTGCGGACCTTCGGCTCGCTCATAAAAACGTCCATAAAATTGATACCCGCCGCGAGCGCTGCATCGATCACCGTTTTAACGGTGTCGTAATCCTTGCCTTGCAGATGTTCACATCCGAGCGAGATCTCGCTTACCGTCATACCGGTGCGGCCGAGCTTTCTGTATTCCATAATTCACCTCATCCAGCATAATATACCCATTATACCGAGAATACGGGGGCGCGTCAATGCGGTAATTGAGAAAAAATGTGATATTACGGGGAAAGGCGGTTTTTTCTATTGCTTTTCTGTCATAGGGTAAACTTCCTCATTCTCAAAAGGGCAATTTTCCACATGCTCTCTTAACTTCCTTTTTATCTCCTTTTTTCTCCGCTGTCCGTCCTCTTATTGCTTCTCTTTTCTTCTTATAAGAGTTGATTGGAAAACTATAGGAAACTGTAAAATTATGGGAAGATAATGGGAAATACCCAGAGGTTTACGAAGTTTCTTCTGGGTCTGCTATTTTCACGAAGTGGGGTTAAGCAGAAAGAAACATGGATATTCCAAGGTCAATATAAGAATAAAAACGACCTTATGTAGCACGGTGAATGTGTGCTACACAAGGTCGTTATTTTGTTTACTTTTGAGCGTTTCTCAGAATGTCTAAGTTTGCCCTTTTCACGGGTTTAGAGGACGCCGAGATTTCCCAAAAACAACGAAAATCATTCCCACTCTTTTTCGGGAATCTTCTTTGGCTTATTTGTGCCCCATATTGTATTCTAAAAGGCAATTTTAGCACCGTTTTTCCACCCATTATTTTATTTATCAAAATTTTTGTTGCAGAAAACGTTGCAAAATTGCCTATGGAATGGTGTCGGGTGGCTTTTACCTTATGCCTAGATTAGTAGCCAATTCGTCAAGATAATCAATATGTCCGTGATTCGCTCCGTATAAGGTCATGTATCCATCTTTTTCGGCGGTTATATTCTGTCCCATATAAATAACTCGTTCGCCTTTTTTAAGATACTGCTTGCGTCCGTTTTTCATTAAGTCGTTATACTCATCGACAGCAGATTGATAATACTTTTCAAACAGTTGCTTTGCTTTTTCGATGTTTCCGAGATAACCGTAAATCATACATTCTTCCAAAGAAATAAGATGATCCATATTATCTAACAACGGATACTCTTTTCTGTGTGCAAGAATAGCTTCACGGCTATTCAAAACCTCATAAACAGGCAAAACATATTGATCAATTTCTTCAATAATGCTTTTTATAATTTTGTCTGTTTTCTTACGAAGATCGTACCAAGTTTCTTGCTTACCACTAACGATTCCAAGACGAGAGCGGATTGTACACTCATACTCGTGATAATATTTTTTCTTTTCGATCTTGGGCTGGAAAACTCTTTCGGAGCATTCAGGAATGCGGATTCCCAAATTCACACAGAGCAGTCCTCCCATTCCGTGTGTAGGCATACCGCTTTGAAAATGAATCACTTGCGAAATATCTTCCGAAACGAAACGGTGCAGTGTTCTGCCGTATTTTTTAAATCCGTATGGCTTAACGTGCTCATATACTGCTGCTTCGATTTCATCCACAATTTGCGTCGTATTGATTTCCGTTTTCTTTTTCAAAAAATCAAACACTATGCCACGCTCCTTTCATTACATCATAGCCACTTGCAACCATTCCTTTTTGCACTTTTCACACTGCGTGTTGCAAAAGCATTGCAGAAGCATTTTTATCAAAGCACAAAGTGCCCGAAAGCCCTTTGTTTCCAAGGGTTTTCGGGCACTTGTAAGCCAGTAGTTATTATTCCCACTCGCTCCCGAAAAAGATAACCTAAACAATTTTGTATAGGCGGTTTGGCTCGTGGTATCTCATACATCTGTATTATCCATATAGTATGGACTATCAGATTTTTTGTTGCCATAGTGTTGCCACGCTGACAAAGGTATTATACACTAATTACTCCAATATTTCAAGTTTTTTTGAAAAAGCGGCAA
>JAZNTV010000026.1:0-4174 GCA_045591985.1 Acutalibacteraceae bacterium | reverse complement strand
CTATATGTTGGCGAACGATCTGAACACCAAACTGGTGGGGGCGGCGGATGCCGGCGACTTCGAAGCGGGCTATACCGGCGACGTGAAGTGTGCGACCTGCGATGCGACGCTGAAGACGGGCGAAGAGATCCCCGCGACGAGTGATCTGCCGAAGCCGTATGCCTATATGAGCACTGACGGTGGTGTGCTTACTACCGATCGTACGATGAGCCCGACGGGCGGAAACGGCAGTTTGGATGTGTTGCCGATTCCGAATACCGACGAATACGGTATTCGGTTGAACGGCGATTGGAGCGGGTTTTGGTTTGACGCGGCGTTTGCGAACGACGTGCCCGCCGGCCAAAGTGTGACATTGGTGGTGGAATACTACATTGATAAGGACTTTTCTCCCACCGACGGCAACCAGGTGTTTCGCTATCAGGCATATCCGGGTTGGCAGGGCGGCAACAGTGTGCCCGACGGCAACGCCTGGACGAATATTTACACGACCGGTCTGAGTGGCAAACAGGACGCTTTATTCTACTATACCTTTACCGAGGCTGACCGCGCCGCTATCGGTGATGGCGCGGCGTGTTTCGCCATTGTAGGTTGCAACTGGGGTGCCAATGCGGTCTACATCAAGTCGATGCGCTTGGTGGATACCGCCTATGTAAACGTCGCGAACGATACGGCGTACGCCTACATTGATTTTACCGAGCAGGCGGTGTGCGAGTATTATCCCGATATCAAGGCGACAGCGAGCAAAGACGTGACCCTCATGGTGCAGGACCGTTGGAACTTTGCCTTGAGCGGCGCTGTTTTGGCGGCCGATAAGACCCAAAACAAGCCCGTGTATATCCGTGTGAAGATGAAAGACACGTGGCCTCACGCATCCGTAGACCTCGACCAGTTTGAACGCTACGGCGGCGTCGGGGTCGATCGCTGGGCGTACAACAACACTGCGTGGGCGGAGCGGGAGCAATATCGTACCATTTCGCTGACCGACGGCGTGGGTGGCATTCTGTTGCCCGAGACGAGCTTTACCAACAGCAACAACGGCGGTTCGTTGCGTATCGGGATGGATGCGGCACCGTATCTGGAGCGTATTGAGTTCTACGACGTGCAGACCTTCTGTAAGGATGCGAACGCGACGGCTGATGGGATCGCGGAGATCCACGCGGTACTGCTTAACAACAACGTGAACATTGAAAAAGTCGGTCGTGAAGAGGCGACCGAGGAAAAGGAAGGTTACACGGGGGATACCGTGTGTCTTACCTGCGGCACCGTGTTGGCCGAGGGCGTGACGATTCCCGTGATCGACCCGAACCGTCCGTTGGCGTCGCTGGATACGGCGGGCGGCACCCTCACCCTCAACGGCTGCACCGTCAGTGCGCAGGGGAACGGCAACACCGACGTGGTGGCCATCGGCGACACGGGTGAATACGGCATTAAGCTTCCTGCCGATTGGCACGGTTTCAATATGGAAAACCTCTCCTTGGTGGGTGCCACCGGTGACGTTGCGATGCTGATCGAATACTATACCGATAAGGCGATGGACGACAATTGGCGTATGTTCCGTTACAAGATCAACGATCGTAATCACGTAGACGTGATGGGCGCTACGCACAGTTTGGTAAGCGGCAAGTCCGGTCTTGTGTACCACATATTTACCGAGGCGGAGTTGGCGGCGATCGGGGATAACTCCTTCATTTTCCGCCTGATGGCGTGTGACGTCGGTGCCGACGTGACCTATATTCAGTCGGTCAAACTGGTTTCGGCCGACGTGTTGGATATTGAAACGGATGCGGGATACGGCTATATTGACTTTACGCCGCAGGCGATCACGCCCGTGTATCCCGACGTGTTGATCCCGCCGACCTATCTTATGGGGTACGCGGATATGGAAAAGAGCGCCGAAATCCCCGACCGTGACTGGCTGTATCGGTATATTACCGTGTCGGGTGATCTGCTTGCGCAGAATAACGCGAGCCGCCCCGTTTATATTAAACTGTATGCGGCAGAAGGTTATGAGAACGATACGGTTACCATCGGCGCGGTCGAGTGTACTGCAGGCGTGTTCGGCAACGATGCCGTCGTGCAGATGACCGACGGTGTGGGCGGCGTGTTCCTTCCCGCGGCGACCTTTACCAACGGCTTGAACGGCATTGCTTCCCTGCGTATGCGGTGGGAAGAGGTTGCGAAGATCCGACGGATCGAGATATTGAATTCGGCGGAATACTGCGGCCGTGACGATGCCGATGCGGCGCTGGTCACACAATTCCACGAAGGGTTCCTCTCCAACCGTGTGAACGTGAATCTTGTCGGAAAGTTGGAGCCCACCGAAGAGGAAGAGGGTTACACGGGCGATGTGTACTGTGCGACCTGTAATACGAAACTTCAGGACGGTACGTCTGTGCCGAAACTCGAAGCAAGCGATCTGCCCGCTCCTTACGCTTACTTTGATACCACGAACGGTACTCTCAAAGTGGGTGGCACGACCTTGACGAACCAAGGTGTGAACCCTGTTCCCCTGCCGATCGGCGGCAGCGGTGAGTACGGCATCAAGTTGACGGGCGACTGGCAGGGGTTCCACATGGAAGGGTTGTCTCTGCCTACCGACAAAGACCTTACGGTCGTGATCGAATACTACGTGGATGCGGAAATGCCGCATTCGATGCAGTTGTTCCGCTATCAGGCGTACGCCGAGATGCCGGGTGAGATGATTCCTGATCCTAACCAACCGGGACAGACGATGGACAGCCATTGGGACGATCTTTATAGCGACCTGGACAATATCGTCAGTCGTCGGTCGGGTCTGCTCACCTACGCCCTCACCCCCGAAGCGGTGGCGGCGCTCAACAACGGGGATTCCTTTAAGATCCGCGGTTGTGCGGCGGGCGCGAATATCGCATACATCCAGTCGGTACGCATCATCGACAGTGCCTATATGGCGGGCGGAGTTGACCCTGGATATGATTACATCCGCTTCGAAGAAGAGCCGCTGTGTGCGTACTATCCCGATATCACGGGCGTGCCGAGCGCGGGTATCACGGTGATACAGACCCACGAGGGTGACGATCCCGAAAACGGCGAAGCGATTCGTTACGCCTACTTTAAGGTGACGCGGGCGTTGGCGGCGGAAGGACAGCTCTTCCGTCCCGTAGTGATCCGCTTTACCTTTAAGGAAGATAGCCCCATCACCTATTTTGAGTGGCAGTATCAAGGCGCGCGCCGTACCGAGGACGTTCCCGGCGTGGAGTGGTCACACCAGGCCTCCACGGTGGAAAACGGTGTGGTGGAAGTTGTGCTGAATACCGCCTGCTTCGCGAACGAATTGAACGGTCTCGGTTCTTTCCGCGTGTCCAACCGTGCGTCCAACGCGATACTTGACAATCTGCTGATGGTCGAAGTGGTCGCGTTGGCGGATATGAGTGCTTTGCAGACGTTGGTGGACGGTGTGGAAGACGCGGTGGTCGGTAAGACCAAGGCTTCGGCTGACGCTTACCGTGCGGTCGTGGCGGAAAAAGCCGCTCTGTTGGAAGATATGTGGACGACCGACGAGGACGTGGCAGCGGCGGTAGCGGAGATCGAAGCCGCGGCGGCGCGTATGGTGGATTGTCTGCACGACGGCGAGACCAAACTCGTCGGTGCGACGGCGGTCAGCGGCCATGTGGTGCCCGGTTATACCGGCGACGTGTGCTGTGCGGAATGTAACGAACTGCTCGAAGAGGGCGAAGTGATCCCCGCGCACGAGACCGAGATCCGCAATATCAAGGAGCCCACCTGCACAGAACCCGGCAACACGGGTGACCGCTGGTGTCTGGATTGCGACGAACTCGTGACGGCGGGCAAGGCGATCATGCAACTCCCGCACGAGTGGGACGAGGGTGTAGTGACCAAACCGGCCACGCCCGACGAAAAAGGTGAACTTACCATGACCTGTACGGTGTGCGGTGATACCAAGATCACGCGTCTGGACTTTACGGCTGTGGTCGGTGACGTGGACGAAAACGGCAAAGTGGATTCCACCGACGCCCGTTTGGTACTCCAGTTTGCGGTGAAGAAGATCGCGCCTTCGGCACTGAACTTGAAGGTTGCGGACGTGGACGGCAACGGCAAAGTCGATTCCACCGACGCGCGACTTGTGTTGCAATACGCAGTTAAAAAGATCACAAAATTCCCTACATCTGCTTAA
>JAZNTV010000025.1:0-10876 GCA_045591985.1 Acutalibacteraceae bacterium | reverse complement strand
GCAACCGCATCGGGATTTTTGGTGTTCGGTGACATATTGTTCAAACTACGTCGTCTTGCAACGCCTTTAAATATTGCTGTGCACACTTATACACGTTACCGCCGCCCATGGTGAGCACGAGGTCGCCCGCCGCGGCGTGTTCCTTCAAATAGGCGATCACATCCTCAAATGTGGGGAGATACCGCCCGTTGGACATCCGTGCGGTAATGTCGGCGGAAGAAACGTCTCCCGCGTCCTTTTCGCGTGAACCCAAAATGTCACACACCAACACTTCGTCTGCCAGCGAGAGCGCTTCGGCAAATTCGTTCAGCAATCGTTTGGTACGGGAATAGGTAAACGGCTGAAACACTGCCCACACGCGGCGATAGGGAAGTGCTTTCGCGGCGGTGAGGGTCGCGGTGATCTCGGTCGGGTGATGGGCGTAATCGTCCGCCACCGTGATCTCCTGCGCTTTGCCCAAAAACTCAAAGCGTCGGCCGGCACCGCCGAAGGTGGCAAGACCCTCGGCGATCTGTTCCGCCGTCGCACCGCACAAATGCGCCGCGGCGGCCGCCGCCATCGAGTTGTGTACGTTGTGTGCCCCCGGCACACCCAGACGGATATGGGCAAAGAATTCGCCTTGGTGATAGAGATCGTATTCGCCGAACGCGCCGTCGTGGGTGCCGATGTTTTGGGCACTCCAATCGCAGGTAATATCGCGCCCGTAGGTGATCAGTTTTTCAGCGGGGATGGTCGCTACCGCCTGCATGGTCGGAGCGTCGTCGGCGTTGGCAATGACGCATTGTTCCGCGCCTTCGGCAAACGTCTTAAACGAAGCAATCACACCGTTGAGGTCGCCGAAATAGTCGAGATGGTCGGCATCTACATTCAAGATGACCGCGACCGAGGTCTTCATGTTGAGATAGTGGTCAAGGAATTCGCACGCCTCGCTCACCATCCACTCACTTTTGCCTGCTCGCCCGTTCGCGTTGATCAGCGGTAACCGCCCGCCGATGAAGATGCTGGGGTCGAGTTCTGCTTTGAGCAGGATCTGCGACAGCATCGAGGTCGTGCCTGTCTTGCCGTGTGTACCCGCTACCGATACGGTGCGGGGATACCGCCGCGTAAGCAACCCCAAAAACACCGCCCGTTCCATCAGGGGGATCCCTTTGGCGGCGGCAGATGCCAGTTCGGGATGGTCGGTGGAGATAGCGGCGGTATACACCACCAACTCCGCGTGGTCGGCGTTGCCGGCGGCAAGCGGCAACGACACGGCGATACCAAGTGATTGCATCCGCTTCAAATTGTCGGATGCATAATCATCCGATCCGCTCACTTCATACCCGAGTGAGAGCAGAATTTCCGCGAGCGGACACATGCCCGACCCGCCGATGCCGGTGAAATGTACGCGGCGTATCGTTTCTAACATATCGCGTGACATACGAATGGTCACCCTTTCTTACATATCAAATACATATATGGATAGTATAAATCAAAATGCGAAAAAAGGGAACACCAAAACGCAAAATTTTTTCGTTTTTTTGTGAACTTGGTGGTTGTATATTACAGCATAAAATGCTATAATAAATTATTAATACTCAGAATTTATCGAAAAGGAGGGCGCGACCGATGGCGTTTAAACGTTGGATATCTTCACCGCCGGATAAAGAAGCGGCGGCAGCGTTGGCAGAAGCGTGCGGTCTGCACCCGTTTTTGGCACTAATGCTCTCGTTGCGCGGTGTAACGGACGCTTCGGAGGCGGAATCCTTTTTACTTGGCGGCGAGTTGCAAGACGATCCGTTCGGCTTTTGCGATATGGATGCCGCCGTGGAGCGGATCCAACGCGCGCTAGATAACGGTGAGCGTATTGCCGTGTTCGGCGATTACGATGCCGACGGCGTGACCGCTACGGCACTGCTTTATACCTATCTGCGCGAGAAGGGAGCCGATGTGATCTATCGCATTCCGTTACGCGAAGGGGAAGGCGAGGGATACGGTCTGCGCACCCATACGGTGGATGTGCTGGCGGCAGCCGGTGCCCGCCTGATCGTTACGGTGGATAACGGCGTTTCGGCGGTGGAAGCGGTGGAGTATGCCAATACTCTCGGCGTGGATGTGGTGGTGACCGATCATCATCAACCGCAAGAGACGTTGCCCCGCGCCGTGGCGGTAGTGGATCCGCATCGCGCGGATTGTGAAAGTACTTTTAAAGATTACGCGGGCGTCGGTGTGGCGTTCAAACTGGTGTGTGCGCTGGAAGGCGACGACGAGGCGATGTTGGCGCAGTATGCCGATCTGGTGGCACTTGGTACGCTGGCAGACGTGATGCCGCTTACGGGCGAAAACCGTCTGCTTGTGCGGGAAGGCTTGCGGGTGTTGGGGCGCGGTGAGCGTGTCGGTCTTCGCGCTTTGGCCGAAGTGGCGGGTGTGGCGGATAAAACGATCACCTCGAGTGTGGCGCTCTTTTCGTTGGCGCCCCGCATCAATGCCGCCGGGCGCATGGGCCAGCCGCAACTGGCCGAACAATTGCTTTTATCGGACGATGCAAACGAAGCTGCCCGTCTGGCGGGAGAGATACAAACTCTGAATGCGCGTCGTCAAGAGGTCGAAGGGCGTATCCTGGAAGAGGTCACCGCTCGTTTGGAACGCGACGGTCGGTTGCTGAACGACCGCGTATTGGTGGTGGAAGGGCAGGAATGGCATGCCGGTGTGGTCGGTATCATTGCGGCCCGCTTGCTTGAACGTTACGGAAAACCTTGTTTGGTGCTGAATGTCAGCGGTAACGAAGCGCACGGTTCGGGACGCAGTCTTTCGGGATTTTCGCTGTTCGATGCGTTGTGTGACGTGGGGGATATGCTCGAAAGTTACGGGGGACATGAACTGGCGGCAGGTGTTACATTGGCCGCCGATCGCATAGAGGAATTCCGCCGTCGTATCAATGCGTATGCGGCAACGCAACACCCCGTAATGCCGACACCGGTATTGCGGTTGGATTTCAAATTGCGTCCGAATCAAGTAGATGTCGAAAAATTGCAGTTGATCGCGGCGTTGGAACCGTTCGGAAGCGGTAATCCGTCGCCGGTATTCCAACTGTCGGATATGAAACTGGAAAACATTACGCCGGTGGGGAACGGGCGGCATTTGCGTCTTGCTTTTTCGCGCGACGGCGGAATGATCAGCGCCATGAAATTCCAAACGTCGCAGGCCGATTTCCCCGTACCGTGCGGTGCACGGTTGCATCTGGCGGTAACGCTTGAACGCAATGAGTTCCGCGGCGTGGTGTCGCCTTCGCTTATCATCAAAGATATCCACTTTGCCGAAACGGACCAAGAGGAGTTCTTGCGCGAAACGGCGCGTGTAGCGGCACTGCGGCGCGGCGAAGCGGTGGAAAATGCCGCTGACTGTGTACCCGAACGCACTCACACGACCGTGCTGTATCGCTTGTTACACGCAAGCGGGCGTTGGACCGGTACCACGGAACAACTGTGGTATGCCGTGGGGCGCGGCATGCGTCTTTCGCAATTGTTGGTGGCTTTGGAAAGTCTGCGGGAAGCCTCGCTCATACAAGTGGACGATGCCGGCGATACGCTGACCGTCACCGTTTTGCCCAGCAAAGGGAAGACCGATCTGAACGAGACCGCCATTATGCGGTTCTTACATACCCTGTGAAAGGACGGGAAACCGTATGATCACTACCGAGAGTGCTGTTCGTGCACTGAAGGAAGCCATTGTTAAAAGTGAAAAGACCTATGATCACGAGACGATCGATCGCGCGATCACGGTAGCTGTTGCGGCACACGAGGGGCAAAACCGCCGTTCGGGTGAACCGTATGTATGTCACCCGCTTTCGGTTGCTACCATTTTGGTGGAACTGGGCATGGATTCCGAGGCGGTGGTCGCCGCCTTGCTCCACGATGTGGTAGAGGATACGGCGGTA
This sequence comes from Acutalibacteraceae bacterium, assembly GCA_045591985.1. Lineage (GTDB taxonomy): Bacteria > Bacillota > Clostridia > Oscillospirales > Acutalibacteraceae > SIG588. Next base: position 6,960 of record JAZNTV010000025.1, on the reverse strand, counting down.
GAGCTTTCCGACTTGCGCCGTCAGTTCGGCGATGACGTGGCGGCGTTGGTGGATGGCGTGACCAAAATCACCAAGATCTCCTTTAATTCGCGCGAGGAGCAACAGGCGGAAAATATCCGTAAAATGTTGCTTGCCATGTCGGAAGATATTCGTGTGGTCATCATTAAACTGGCCGACCGTCTGCACAATATGCGCACCCGCGCGGGTTGGGCGGAACAAAAACGCCGCGACAAAGCAAAAGAAACGATGGATATCTATGCGCCGCTTGCGCATCGTCTCGGTATTCGCGCGGTAAAAGAGGAACTGGAAGACCTCTCGTTGCGCGAACTGGATCCCATCGGTTATCACGATATTGAAGAAGCGCTCGAACTGCGCAAGCACGAGCGGGATGAGTTTTTGGCGGGATTGCAAAAGAAATTGACCGATCGTTTGGCGGAATACGGAATGCATCCTTTTGTGATGGGGCGTATCAAAAGCATTGCGGGTATTTACCGTAAGATGTACGTGCAGGGGCGCTCGCTCGATGAGATCTACGACGTATACGCCATTCGCGTAATTGTGGATACGGTGAACGATTGCTACAACGTGCTCGGTATTATCCACGATATGTACAATCCGTTGCCTAACCGTTTTAAAGATTATATCTCTACGCCGAAACCGAATATGTATCAATCGTTGCATACCACGCTGATCGGTAAAGAGAAGATCCCGTTTGAAGTGCAGATCCGCACGTGGGAAATGCATTATACAGCGGAATACGGTATTGCGGCACACTGGAAATATAAACTCGGTATCCAACGTAAGGACAAACTGGAAGATCGTCTTGCCTGGGTGCGTCAGTTTATCGAAAATCAGGCCGATGTGGACGATGCGGAAGAGATCGTGCGCAGTATCAAATCGGATTTCACGTCGGACGATGTGTTTATCTTTACCCCGAAAGGCGATGTGATCTCGTTGCCGCTCGGCAGTACGGTGGTAGACTTTGCCTATGCGATTCACTCGGCGGTGGGCAACCGTATGACGGGTGCCAAGGTAGACGGGCGCATTGTCCCGCTGGACTATCAAGTGAAAAACAGCGAAATCGTGGAAATCCTCACAACCTCTTCGCCGGGGCGCGGTCCAAGCCGTGATTGGCTCAATTTCGTGCGCACGGGCGAAGCGCGCAACAAGATTCGTGCGTGGTTTAAGAAGGAACGCCGCGAAGAGAATATTCAAAAAGGTAAGCAGGACCTCGAGCGCGAACTGCAGCGCAACGGCATACGTCTGCCGGAAGAGCGCATGCAGGAAGTGATTGCCGGGCAAAGCCGCCGTCTGCACTATGCCGAAGTGGATGATTTTTACGCCGCCATCGGCTACGGCGGTGTGGCGATGTCTCGTGTGCTTTCCCGTATCAAGGATGAGTATGCGCGCATTATGAAAGCGGAGGAAGTGCTCACCCCCGAAAAGATAATCACCGCGCCGACACGTTCCCATCGCAACAACGGCGGCGTTATTATCGAGCATACCGATAATTGTCTGGTCAAATTTGCCCGCTGTTGCAATCCGTTGCCGGGGGATGATATCATCGGCTTTATCACCCGCGGCTACGGTGTATCGGTGCATAAGCGGGATTGTGTCAACGTCCCGCGGGATGTGACCTGCGCGACCGAGCCGGAGCGTTGGGTCGGCGCCTGGTGGGAGGACGATTCCGATCGTTCGGAATTCAAAGCAACCTTGGTGGTACACACCGCCGATCGCATGGGAATGCTTGCGGATATCACGACGCAACTTGCCTCTATGCACGTGATGATTCATGCGCTGAACAGCAAGGATAATGACGAGGGCGAGGCAACCATCAGCCTGACCATTGCGGTCAACAGTGTGGAACATCTGAACACCGTGATCACGAAACTCAAACGCATCACGGGTATTCACAGCATTTCGAGAGGATAAACGATATGAGAGCAGTGTTTCAGCGGGTATATGAGGCTGATGTAACGGTGGACGGCGAAACGGTTGGTGCTGTCGGCAACGGTGCGTTGCTGCTTGTCGGTGTTACCCACAACGATACCGAAAAACACGCGCGGTGGATGGCGCAGAAGATCGCCGGTCTGCGTGTGTTTTCAGACAGCGACGATCGCATGAACCTTTCGGTGAAGGATATCGAGGGCGGGTTGCTGGTGGTGTCCAATTTCACGTTATACGGAAACGCGTCCCACGGCCGTCGGCCTGAATTCACGGCGGCGGCGCGCCCCGAGGTCGCCAAACCGCTGTTTGATACCTTTGTACGGTATTTGAAAGAGGAAGGTGTGCCGGTCGAAACGGGTGTTTTCGGTGCGGATATGACCGTGTCGATGAAAGGAAACGGTCCCGTAACGTTGTGGATCGATACCGCAACCGATGCAAGGGGGCTGTGATATGGAATATCTATCCCTTACTGTCGGCCAACTCGATACCAATTGTTACTTGGTATGGGGAGCGGATAAGCAGGCGGCGGTCATCGATCCGGGCGACGACGCAGACCGCCTCTTACAAGAGGCGGCGGCGCGCGGGCTGACGGTGGCGGCCGTGATGCTGACCCATTTGCATATCGACCACTTCTTGGCGTTGCCTGCGCTGCTTCGTGAAACGGGTGCGCGGTTCATCCTCCCGCAACAAGAAGCGCCTGCACTGAATGACAATGCCCGCAATTTGATGAACTGGTTGACACCGTCGGCGCGTTTTTCGCTGCCTTGTCCGACCGAAACGGTGGAAGAAGGGGATACGGTTTCGGTGGGGGATTTGACTTTGGCTGTGTGGCATACTCCCGGCCATACTGCGGGAAGCAGTTGTTATCGGTGCGAGGATACCCTCTTTTGCGGTGATACACTGTTTCAAGGCACGGTCGGGCGTTGCGATCTGCCGTCGGGCGACGGCACTGTGTTAAGGCAAACGTTACAGCGGTTTGCCGCGATGGAAGAGGATCTTTGTCTGCTTCCGGGACACGGTCCCGCGACGACGTTGTTTGTCGAACAAAAAACTAACCCCTATATGAAATGAGGGAAACGCAATGTATATTGCGATGCAAGGACACGATTTTCATTTTGAATTGGAAAACACGGCCCGCTTGTTTTTGCCGCACGAGCCGATCCGCCACGGTGGACTTGACGGTATGCCGAAAGAAGGCGTAAAGGCATACACCTTCCTGCGTGAATCGGAAGAGGCTTCGTATCTCACTGTGCGGGTGGTGCTGGACGATTTTGACGAAACCGCCGAAGAAACGGTGTTAAAAGGGGAGGAGGATCATCGCGATGCATGTGAACTCGCGATGGCAACCCTGCTGTATTACCATCTTGTGAAGCTTTGCGGCTTTACACAAAGTTGGGGCGTTTTAACAGGCGTGCGCCCGGTGAAACTGCTTCGCCGCCTGACCGCGGAACAAGGTGAAGCAGCGGCCGAGGCATTTTTCCGTGATAAACTGCTGCTATCGGAAGAGAAGATGCAGTTGGTGCGCACTACCCTTCGGGCGGAAAATCGCTTGCTTTCGCATTCCCGTCCGAACTCTTTCAGTTTATACGTATCGGTGCCGTTTTGCCCCACACGATGCGACTATTGCTCCTTCGTGTCGTACACGGTGGCGAAAGCCAAGCACTTGGTTGATCCGTATGTGGAACTTTTGTGTCAAGAAATACGCCGCACGGGTGAAATCGCACGCGACCTCGGCTTGCGTCTGGAAACGGTGTATTTCGGCGGCGGAACTCCCACAACACTTTCTGCGGAACAACTGACGGCGGTGATGCAGACGGTCGCAGAATCGTTCGACATGTCCACCCTACGGGAATATACGGTGGAGGCCGGACGTCCCGACACGGTGACGGAAGAAAAACTGCGCGCCATTCGTGCGGGCGGTGCAGGGCGCGTGAGCATCAATCCGCAAACGCTTTCGGACGACGTGCTGAAAGCCATCGGACGGCGACACACAACGGCCGAGTTTTACGATGCCTATGATCTTGCAACCAAAGTCGGGTTCGATTGTATCAACACCGATCTGATCGCGGGTCTGCCGAGTGATACGGTAGAGGGATTCTCCCGTACACTCGACGGTATTTTGGCGCTTGATCCCGAAAATGTGACGGTACATACCCTCTCGCTCAAACGCGCCTCGAATTTGGTGGTGCAACACCGTTCGGAACTGCCGGCGGGCGACGCGGCCATCCGCATGATTGCCGAAACGACCGATCGACTGCCCCGTGCGGGGTATCACCCGTATTATCTCTATCGTCAAAGCCGCATGGCGGGCAACCAGGAAAATGTTGGTTGGTCGAAAGACGAAAAAGACGGACTGTATAATGTCTATATTATGGATGAAACGCATACCATATTGGGTGTGGGAGCGGGTGCGGTAACCAAATTGAAACAGTACGGCACCCACTATCTCGAGCGCATTTTCAACTACAAATTCCCGTATGAATACAACGTTGGTTTGGAAGAAATGCTCCGCAGAAAGGAATCCGTTTATGAGTTCTATCGAAACTATCCGCCCGTCTTTGCAGAGACAGGAAATTAACCGCCGCCTGCGTGCGGATGCCGCGGCCTTCGTGGCAGAGGAGTGTGTACGGTATCGTCAAAATGTGGCCGAGGCGGAAGGGTGGTTGAACGATGCCGCGGTCAAACGGCGTGTACTGTTGCTGGCGGGTCCCAGTTCGTCCGGTAAGACCACCACGGCGAATATCTTGTGCGAAAGTTTGCGCCGCGACGGGGTGGAAGCATTTGTGGTGTCGCTCGATGACTTTTACCGTGGGCGCGGTCTCGCTCCGCAGTTGCCCGACGGCAGTTACGACTACGAATCCCCCGAAGCGTTGGATCTTGCGCAACTGGCAGAGTGTATTCGCGCCTTGCTCGAAGAAGGGCACGCTATGCTCCCGCAATACGATTTTAAAGCGGGGTGTCCGAAGGCAGAGAAGGTACCGCTCACATTGACGAATCGCTCGGTGGTCATTTTCGAAGGGATCCACGCATTGTGTCCCGCGCTGGTGGACCGCCTTCCCGAAAAGCATGTGAAGAAACTGTTTATTCATACCCGTTCCCGTTTCTACGATGGGGAGGAGTGCTTGCTTTCCCGTCGTGAGATTCGGCTGATCCGTCGAATGGTACGCGATGAAAAACACCGCGGCACCACAGCCTCCGAAACCCTTTCGATGTGGCCGCAGGTGCTTCGTGGGGAGGATACCTATCTTTTCCCGTATGCCGATACGGTGGATATGACCATTGATACCACTCATGCGTTTGAGCCGTGCATGATGGCGGTGCAAGCACTGCCGCTGCTGGCCGCTATTCCCGCAGATCATCCGCATTACGATGTGGTGCGGCACCTTACAGCATCGCTCCGGGGGTTTGTTGAAGCGCCGCTGTCGTTGTTGCCGGAGACGTGTATTTTGCGGGAGTTTTTGGAATGATGATTGACTTTTTGGAAAAGTTGTGTATACTGGAATAAGAAAGACGAAGGAGGATGTGCGATATGGCAACATGGGAAAGCATTTTGAATATGGCAAAGGATGCGGTGGAGACTGCCGAACGTAAGACGGGCGAGTTCATCGATACGACGAAACTGAAGATGGAGATCAACCGTGTGGAAAAGGAACTGGCGGCGACCTATGAAGGGCTCGGCCGCTTGGTATACGATGCGAAGAAAGGGGCCGACGATATCGGCGAGTTGATGGACGCGTGTGTTACGCATATCGACGAACAGAATGCCGCCCTTGCAAAATTGCAGGATAAGTTAGCCCAAAGCAAGAATGCCCTGCGGTGTCCCGCGTGCGGCAACCTGAACGACCAAGACGCCGCCTATTGCAAATCCTGCGGCGAAAAGATCTGAAAAGGTGAATAGCATAAAAAGGCCGTTGGCGTGGTGCTCCGTTGAGAGTATCCTGCCAACGGCCTTTTATGCGCCGTGCTACTCATTCTACGGGGAGTAGAGCGGTGTAAAAGACGATGTGTTGACCGATCTGCACGAGGATAGGGAGCAGATGCCACGACCGCCAAAGAACGACCACCGTTTCGGAAAGCCCGAAAACCCTTGATATGACTTAAGTTTTCGCCACTTTGAGACTTTTCGCAAAACCGGCATACCTGCTTTTCATTAAGAACAACTTGACCGCAAATTACACTATTTTTTACAAAATTCACGTTAGGACAAGCTGTTTCTGAAGAAAAGAAAACAACCCCCGATACTGCTAAATTTCCACCTTGGAAAAGCAATATCGGGGGTGATATTTTTATTTCTTCTTATTCATTTTTTCAGAGATTTCAACCAATTTCATAAAACTATCAGGGTTTTGCATTAATCCGCTTACCAACTGCATTTGTATAGAATTCATCATTTTTTGCTTTTCGTGCTTTTGTCAATTGACTATGGATGGCTTTCAGCGAAGCAGTTGTGCCAGCCTCCAAGCTGTCCAGCACGCCGTTTTCAAACAGCTCCAACGCTTTCTTCTTGCTGATGCGCTCCTCTGCCTCTGCAAGCTCGGGAGAGCTGGTAATGCCAAGTTTATTTTCCAGTGCCATATTTGTCTCACTTCGCTTCATCGGGGACAAACTCCATAATATCGTCCACATTGCAGCCAAGGGCAGCGCAAACCTTGCCCAGGGTGTCCACCTGAACAGATTCGTTCCTTCCCATCTTCGCCATAGCGTTGGAAGTGATACCCGACAGCTTGACAAGCTCGGTCTTCTTTAGCCCTCTATCAATAAGTAATTTCCACAATTTATTATAACTGATAGCCATAGGAAACCTCCGAAGGTTAGTATATACAGATATTATACCATGAAGCAAAAATGCTTGCGCGCAAGGGCATTTTTGCAAAGCCGTCAATATCGCAGCCGTGCGTAGCACGGAAGAGCGAAGCTCTAAGGCTTTTTCAAAAGGCTTACTGCGAATATTATACCACGATTTGCGGATGCTTTCAATATTTTTAGGTATTTTTCAAAATTAAATTGAGTTTT
>JAZNTV010000024.1:0-1711 GCA_045591985.1 Acutalibacteraceae bacterium | reverse complement strand
TTCTTCGCGGGTCGAGGGGAAGTCGGGGTAGGTGTGGCGGATGTGTTCGAGCACCGAAGCTCCCCACGGAAGTGCCGTGTATTCGGCGATGATGCGGTCGAGCGCTTCGTCGGTCAGGTCTTCCGGATAGAGCGGCAGCGGACGCGGCTTTTTACCCACGGTGCTGTTGGGCAGGCGGCCGCTTTCGCGGAAGTCGAAGAGGATCGATTCCTGCGTGACACCGTAGACCGGCGACCAGGTGATATATTCGCGCAGGTAACGGTCGTATTCGCCGACGACGTAGGTCGATTCGCCGTCACCACTGACGGTGAAGCAGAGGTTGCCGTAATTGGCGGGGAATTTATAGCCGCGCGGCCATTCTTCCGGCTCGAGAGATTTGGAAAACACGCCAACGGCGTCGCCGAACCGCACGAGTTCGTTTTCCATGCCGTATTTGCGGTCGGCAAACTCCGGAATGAGCGTTCCGAGCAGGCTCACCGTCTGTTCTTTGTCGGAGGTGTTTTCCACCGTGAATTCGAGGTAGAAGCCCGGCGTGGCGGCGATATCGGACTGGTGCGGCACGAACGGTGAGACCGCGCGCAAATGCAGCTTGCACGGCAGGCCGCGGTCGATATAGTCGAGGTCGCAGACCGGGAACTTGCCATCGTATTCGATGCGCTCGACCGGCTTGTTCCAGCCAAACATACGGTAGGTAAAATCTTCGGGATCGGTCTTCATGCCGAGCTTACGGATAACCGGCTTGCCGTCGGCCGTCTTCGTCCGGATCCAGAACGACAACGCACCGACACCGCTTTCACTGTCGTCATTATCCGGGGCACGGCTGACCGACGCCCAAGATTTAGGATTGGCGACCTGCCAATAGTGGAATTCACCGTCGGGCAGAAGCTCGACCGAACCGGTGCCGATGCCGCCGAGGGCAACGCCGCTGTTGGAAGGCTTCGTCATTGTGATCTTTGCCATAAGAAACTCCTTTTCAAAGTCAGAGGGATGATATGGAGGGATGCATCATTTCTTTCTGTATTATACCATATTTCTTTTCCAATAGCAAACACCCGGACCGCTTATCCCTTTTAACCCAGCATGCCGGTTTCGGCATATTAAAAAATCTTTCGCCGAAATAACGGAAGTACGTATAGGAAAAGGCACCATAGGATTCTGGAACTCCCATGGTGCCGCAGTCCTTTCAAACAGTTCGATAAATTGGAATTTGTCACCCTGTATAGTTTTTGTGGAAATGGCATTTTTCCTGTCTACATTGATTGTTCAAGTGTGAACGAGAGCAGACCACAGAGTTCAGCTTCATATCGATATGCAATTTTTCGCTCGTGAATTTGACCGCTTCGATAATGGCAAGATAGGAATCTCTTTTACAGCAACGGGGGCCACCATTTTTGCCTATCGCATCTAATGCTCTTGCTGTCATTTGGTTGGATAATCCCCAAGCTTCACCTGCCAAAGGAGTTGCTTTCAAGGCAATGGAGATGTACATTCCCGTACTGATGCCTGCACCGCAAGCCCCCCAAAATCCGCAAGCACCGCCGGGGACTTGCTTTCCCCTTTTCTGCATTTCTCCAAGTGCGGACGTCAGATCAATTTCACCGCCTGCGTTTTTGTAAGCGGTAAGAAGAGCCGAGCCGACCATCGTATGATGCTCAGGGCCATGCATATGGCAGGACGATATACTCATCATTTCTTCCAAAATCGCAACAGG
>JAZNTV010000023.1:0-1923 GCA_045591985.1 Acutalibacteraceae bacterium | reverse complement strand
AGGCTCCGGCAGAGTTTTCGTCGGACTCGGGACGGGCGACGCACGTCAATTTTCCTTACTTCAATTTGGAATACGGTGACGGAGGCGCGATGCTCGCCATTGGTTGGGCGGGAACGTGGAAGGCCTCCTTTTCATCGATTGGTGACATGACGACCTATACCGCATCCTCAGTCAACGGGTTGAAAACATATTTGAAGCCCGGTGAAAAAATACGGACCGCGCTTTTTGTACTCGCTCCGTATATGGTGCGAGATGAGCATTTTGCCACAAATTTCTGGCGTGATTGGTTTATCCGATATAATATGCCGAAGGCGGATGCGAGCGGCCGTTATCTTGAGCCTTTCTCCACCTGCTGTCTTTCCAATGATACGGGACTGCCAAATTCGGACGGAAGTATATCCGAGTGCCATACCACGTGGCGTCCTTCTTTGGAAAAAATGATTGCCGAAGACGCAAAGGTAGATTTCAGATGGTTTGACGCGGGATGGTATGTCTGCCCGGACGGTACAAGTGCCGAACCCTACGTGCCGGGACACGATTGGTGGGATACGGTCGGAACCTGGGAGCTGGATCCCCGCAAATGGCCCGATCAAACCTTTCTCGAGTCTACGGATTTTGCGCGGGAGCACGGCATGAAAACGCTGGTCTGGTTTGAACCTGAGCGCGTTACCGATCCCGAAAGTCTTGCCAAAAACTACGGCTACAACATAGACTGGGCAATTCGTGTAGATGGAGAAGCAACCATCTCCAACAATATCGGAGATCCCGCGTGCCGTAAGTGGACGACGGAGCGTATATGTAAGATGCTTCGCCGAAATAAGGTGGAGATGTATCGAGAGGATAACAACTGTAACGCATCAACGCTGTGGCAGCATCTTGACAGTCTGGAGGGTGAGAACCGATACGGTATCACAGAATCCAAGTTTATCATCGGTCATTATCAAATGTGGGATGACATTATCGCTTGTACGCTTTCTTATGGCGGTTGCGGATTCGTTGATTCCTGTGCAGGAGGCGGCGGAAGAAACGATCTCGAATCCATGCGCCGAGGTGTTCCGCTTCTTCGAAGCGACAGCGACAGAACAAGCACCGCGCTTCGGCTTTCGATGACCACCTCTTTTAACAAATGGATCCCGTTCTGCGGAGCGAACACCAAAGAAAAGCTGTCACAGCTTGCGCCCACGGGCATCAGCGATCCTTACGTTTGGCGCGCGTCCTATCTTCCTGCGTTGAACGTGGATTCGCAGTTCGTATATGACGCAGAGCAAAATTTCGATATGCTCCGATTTGGACTCCGGGAATGGAAACGGGTAGCCCCGTATCTGCTCAAAGAGTTTTATACCCTGACGCCATGGCACGGGGAGCAGGATACCGCCGATTTCACCGCCTTCTGCTACTATGATCCCGACCGAGAAGACGGTGTCATATTGGCGTTCCGTCAGGAAAATTGCGCAGGGGATCTGCTTGAAGTATCCCTGCCGTTTGCAAGTGGAGCCGACAGATATACCGTTACCGACGAGGACAGCCGTGAGGAAAGCGTAACCGACAGAGTCGTAACGCTTCGATTTGAAGCACCTCGCACTGCCAAGCTTTTATGGGTGAAGAAGATATGAGCATACCGACGAAACTGATCTTATCTCTGGCTGCGGCTCTCGGCGGAGGTATTACGAAAAAGTACTACACCGATCAAGAAACCACGAAGCTTTCGGGAGGTTTTTGGTTCAACGCTGGCAGTTGTGTGACCGCCGCCGTAGTTCTGCTGTGTTGGGGAGGTTTTGGTTCTGCATCTGCATTTACAGTCCTACTCGGCGTTGTGTTTGGTGGCATTACAGCTCTTCAAGGAATCACGAATATTGCCGCTTTGCAAGTCGGACCGATGTCCTACACCTCGGTTATCATCTCTTTTTCCACACTGATATCCGC
>JAZNTV010000022.1:0-56144 GCA_045591985.1 Acutalibacteraceae bacterium | reverse complement strand
CCCGGGGGGGCCCGGGTGAGGGTGGTTTTATTATATACCTTATTATATACGCTTTGTGTACTCCCCCAAAATTCCGCCGCACGCTTTGTGCGATACGCCAATCTTCCCGCCCGCGTATTGACAAGCCTACCCCATTTTTGTATGCTGTAATTGCAAAACACCACGAAAGGAGGCGTGCCGTATGACCGCACGTAACACGTTCGCTTGTATCCTTCTTCTCTTGTTGCTCTTCTCCCTGTGCCTTGGCGGCTGTCACGACGCACCTCCTCCCGCCGACGGCACGACCGCAACCACCACGACTACCACCACCGTGCCGACGAACGACCCGCCTGCCGCACCGCAATGGGTAAGCGGTGCGCCGCTTCGCTCCGAAGACGTTACCGCTCGGTTTACGCTCGAACGCTCCTCTATTCAGGAAAACGTGGTGGCGTATCACGGCGGCAAAGTTCTGCTGGAAGACGGAACGGACGGCACGAAGGTGTATTCCCTCTACGACCCTGCTACCGAAACGCGCACCACGCTCGGGGAAGCACCCGCACTCCGTTACGGCAGCGGCGGCGACCGTTTCTCGACCGACGGGCGATATTTTTACACCGCGTATATCCCCATGACCGACAGTGCGCTGACCCTCGTGCGGGTGGATTTTGAAAAACAGACGGTACAAACGGTGGATCAACTGCCGCACGGGGTGGATATGCATATTCTGTACGCCGAAGGCAATCTCGTGTGGCGGCTGTGGCGGGACGACCCCGAAAGCACGCGCACGCCCGCGTCTTATACCACGCATATTGACTGCTTCAACGTCGCGACGGGCGAGCGGACGGTATTGTTCAAAGGGCAAACGATCGACCGCAACCACATCGGCATCGCGGACGATACCGTGTATCTACTCAGGAACAACGCCGCCGTAGAGACCTACACCCTGCAGGGCGACCCGCTCGACCGTTACGACCTCATCTTTTTGCAGGAAACGCTCGGCGGGCGGATGGAATTCCCGCAGATCACGGTCGGCGGCGATTTCATCACCCTGCGTTCGCTCTACGGTGCAAAATACGTCGTGCTTCAACGTACGAAGGACGGGTTGCGCCTGCTGCGCGCCTTCAACGACGACGTCACGCACATTTTTGATCACCGCACCAACGGGTGCGGGGACAACTTCGGCTATCTGCTGTGCAACGGCACGTCGCTGTTCCGCTACGACGAAGCGGACAACCGCTTTGCGGAACACGCGATGCCGGTGGATATGAACACCCATACGTTCATTGACGAGGACGGCAACATCCTGTTTGTGCGCCGTGACCGCACCGCCATCGAATGCTTCGTATACGCCGATATTGCGTGGTAGCTACGAGACGGACCGTCGAGGACGCCGGTCCCTACGACGCACGCCGTAAATTTCACCCATCACACAATGAATCGCCCTCACGGGAGTTCCCGTGAGGGCGGGTTTTTCTGCTTTATTATCACCAAAACAAATCGTCGCTCGCTAAATTGATCACCGTTTTCCCTTCTCTTCGCGCAACCTTTTCCATCTTTGCCGCACCACCGTCGCATTCCGTATAGGTCACTACATAATCCGCCCGCTTCAGCATCCATTGATTACGCGCCAAGATGGCAAATCGTCGCGGATATTTCGTCACCTCTTCCGGGTATACAGACGGCATATCCGACGGTACATCCTCTTCCTTTTGCGGCATATACGCCAGTACAACCGTACAGCGTATGTGCGGATAGGTTTCACACAGTTCCTTTAATACACGGCGCACCATGGTATCAAAACCGCCTTGGTTTCCCACGTAAAAATCTTCTGCGCCGTTTTCTGTAATCAACCGCATGAGCACCACCCACAAAACACCCGCTATGCTTCGCGGTGTATCTCTGTGCCCGAAAAACGTACAACGCATACCGAAACCTCCCATATTTCGTCTACTTATATTCAGTATACTTTGCACATTATACCATAAAATTATCTTAAAATATACTTAAATTAAGATTTTTGGTGGTTTTTTATGAGAAACAAAAATAACAAACATTTGGGAATCGAGATCGACCCCGCGTTGCACGGCAAATTGCATTACATCGCCAAATACGAAGGACGCTCGGCAAATGGTCAAATTCTCTACCTTTTGCGTCAATGCATTCGCGAATTTGAAGAAACACACGGGGCAATCGAATTGCCGATTGAAAACAAAAACGACGCCTAACACCCCCTATCAACACAAAAAACCGACCTCACGTTTGTGAGGTCGGTCTTTTTATATACCGTATTGTATTATTCTTCCGCCAGTAATTCGTTGGGTGTAACGTCAAACACCCGTGCCAGCGCCACGATCTCAATATCCGTCACGAACCTCTTACCGCATTCGATACGCTGTATGGCATTTTTATCAATATCCAGCCCCACCAGTTGTAAGCGGTCTGCCAACGCACGCTGTGATAACTTCATCGCAACACGCCGCCGTGCTACGTTTCTCCCGCACAGGTTATTACGCCCATCGTTCGTTTTATTAATAAACATACGATCCCCCATATCGACATTTAGTGCTTGTCAACAAGGAGATTGTATGCTATAATGCAAAACAATATGACATCTTGTGAGTGTCGATTGGAGGAATCGCTTTGAGAAATGCTAAAATCACCGTACCGTGGTGGTCCATTGCCGTTGTCGTCGTCTTCTCTTTTGTTGTCGGCCTATCCTTTCAACCGCTCACCGCCGTTCCGACAGGCCAAAGTGACACAGCCGAGACATCTCCCGTCTCTGTTCAAACCACAACACAACCGCAGCGAAACTACGCATATATCCTTAACATACGCACCAAAAAGATTCACCACCCCGATTGCCGCCACGCCAAGCGTATCGGCGCAGAGAACAAACAATTCCACTCGGGATCGTATGAACGCTTGCTGTCACAAGGTTACGAACTCTGCAAAGTATGCTTTGCATAATCTTCGGACGCGAATCCCCGTCGGCAGAAACTGCCGCCCCGACCGGCGAAACGGTCGCTGACCGTACCCTTCGTTGCCCGCCGCGAATCCGTCGAATGTATAAAACCGACCTCACGTTTGTGAGGTCGGTTTTATACTATACCTTGTTATATGCCTTTTCGAAACCGTGCGGGGGAGACCCCCGTGTGTTTTCGGAAGGTATTGGAGAAATAGTGCGGATCGTCGTATCCGACCGCCGCCGCGACCTGCGCGACCAAGAGGTGGGTATCCGTGAGCAACCCCTGCGCCATCTCCATCTTGCGGCGAAGCAGATATGCGTGCGGCGTTTCGCCGAATTCCCGCCGAAACAGTTTCGTCACGTAATCCTTCGAGCGGTGGATCGCCGCCGCCAATTCTTCGGTCGTGACGTTGCCGTCCAGACGGCTGTCCAAATAGTTTTTCAGACAGTATGCCTCGCCCGAAGCGGCGGTATCGGTCGTCAGCATGCCGAGCCGCCCGATGATCTCATGCAGTTTCAGTGTGCAGGGGGCGATCACCTCGTCGTGCAGCTGTCCGCTTTGCGCGATACGGTAAAACTGCAAAAACAGCGGCATCAACTCCCGCGCGGGAAACACCACCCGACCCGAGAGGCCGTAGGTTTTGAGCAACACCTTCGGTAACGTGCCGCGGATGTTGAAAAAGATCTCGATCCACGGGTCGTCCGCCGAAGAATAGTAGGTATGCTCGGTTTCGGGCGGGACAATGTACACATCACCCGCCGACGCCGTATAGGATTGCCCCTCCACCACGACGGTACCGCGGCCTTTGACCACGTATTCCATCACACAGGTGCGGCTTTGCCGATTCCGTGCAATGAGATAACTGCCGTCGCAATAGGAAATACCGCTCATCTCCACCACCAGCGGCCCTTCGCGGTCGGGCGGGAGAAAGGCTTTGATCTCTTCGTACATTACATCATTTCGCCGAGACGGGTCGCGATCGCCGCGAGGAACGTCATGGTGTTCACGCCCTGTTTGTTTTCGAGCGTAGACAGGCCGATGAGGTCTTTGGTCATCACGCCGCTCTCGATGGTGCCGACCGTCGCCGCTTCGAGTTTATCCGCAAACGCACACAGATCGGCAAGGCCGTCCATTTCGCCGCGCTTGCGCAACGCACCCGACCACGCAAAAATGGTAGCAACCGGGTTCGTAGAGGTCTCTTCGCCCTTCAGATGGCGATAGTAGTGGCGGGTCACGGTGCCGTGTGCCGCTTCGTATTCATACTTGCCGTCGGGCGAAACAAGCACGCTGGTCATCATCGCGAGCGAACCGAACGCCGTCGCGACCATATCGCTCATCACGTCACCGTCGTAGTTCTTGCACGCCCAGATGAAGCCGCCTTCCGAACGGATCACGCGGGCGACTGCATCGTCGATCAGCGTGTAGAAATATTCGATGCCTGCCGCTTCGAACTTTTCTTTATACTCGGTTTCGTACACTTCGGCAAAAATATCCTTAAAGCGGTGATCATACACCTTCGAAATGGTGTCTTTAGTGGAGAACCAGATGTCCTGTCCAAGCGACAACGCATACGTAAAGCAGGCACGCGCAAAGGAACGGATCGAATCATCGGTGTTGTGTACGCCCTGAATCACGCCCGCACCTTTGAACTCGTGGATCGGGCGGCGCTCCACACGGCCGTCGGGATAGGTCACGCAGATCTCCGCCAACGCGGGGCCGTCCACCCGCATCTCGCTGTTTTTATACACGTCGCCATAGGCGTGACGGGCGAGGGTGATGGGGGCTTTCCACGTCTTCACGTTGGGGTTCACACCGTCCACCAACACGGGCGCACGGAACACGGTGCCGTCGAGCATCGCACGGATGGTACCGTTGGGGCTTTTCCACATCTCGTGCAGATGATACTCTTCCACACGCTGGGCATTCGGAGTAATGGTGGCGCATTTCACGCCGACACCATACTTCTTGATCGCATTCGCGGCATCCACCGTCACTTGATCGGCGGTCTCGTCGCGATAGGGCAGGCCCAGATCATAATACTCCGTCTTCAGATCCACAAACGGGCAAATCAGCTGTTCTTTGATCTCTTTCCAGAGAATACGGGTCATCTCGTCGCCGTCCATTTCGACGAGCGGCGTGGTCATTTTGATCTTATCCATGATTTTCCTCCTCCGTGTGCGCTGTCTTCACAACCAACCCCAGATCCAGCAACTGCACCGGATCGACGGGGGCGGGACAATCGGTCATCGGTTCGGTCATATTCTGCACCTTCGGGAAAGCGATCACATCGCGCAAGGTGTTCGCTTCCAGCATCTGCATCACCAGGCGATCGAGGCCGATGCCCATGCCGCCGTGCGGGGGGGCACCAAAGCGGAACGCGTTGGTGAGGAAGCCGAATTTCTCTGCCGCCTCTTCGTCCGAAAGGCCAAGCGCGCGGAACATCTTCGCTTGCAATTCAGGATCCGTAATACGGATCGAACCGCTCGCAAGTTCCACACCGTTGAGCACCAAATCGTATGCCTTGGCATATACCTTGTCGGGATCGGAATCCAGATAGGGGATGCTTTCGTCAAGGGGGGAGGTAAAGGGATGGTGCATCGCGTCGTATTGTTCGGTCTCGTCGTTCCACTCGAAGAAGGGGAATTCGGTGATCCACAGCAGGTTATAGCCCTTCCGCTCGATCCCCAGTTTTTCTGCCACCGCCAAACGCAGCGCGCCGAGCACCGGCAACGTCACGCGGGTCTTATCGGCAATGATAAGCACCACGTCACCTTCTTCTGCGCCGGCCGCAACAAGCAAACGCGTCATTTCCTCTTCGCTCATAAACTTGCCGAAGGAGGAGGCTACGCCCTCGGGCGTCCAACGCGCCCACGCAAGACCCTTCGCACCGATGCCGCGCACCATTTCGGTCAGTTTATCTACCTCTTTACGGGTAAGCGTGGTCACGGCGTTTTTCGCTGTGATACAGCGCACCGTACCGCCTGCTTCCAGCGCCGAGGTGAACACACCGAACCCGCAGCCCGCCACCGCATCGCTCAAATCGATCAACTCCATACCGAAGCGGGTATCGGGTTTATCCGAACCGTAACGCGCCATCGCTTCGTTATAGGACAGGCGGGGCAACGGCAACGGCACGTCCACATGAAGCACTTCGCGGAACAAGGTCTTCATAAAACCTTCGCCGATAGCTAACACGTCTTCCACGTCCACAAACGACATTTCAAGGTCGATCTGAGTGAATTCGGGCTGACGGTCGGCACGCAGGTCTTCGTCGCGGAAACAGCGGGCCAATTGCATATAGCGGTCGAATCCGGCCACCATCGACAGCTGTTTATACAGCTGAGGCGACTGGGGCAGGGCGTAGAATTCGCCTTGATGCACACGCGACGGCACCAAGAAGTCACGCGCACCTTCGGGGGTGGATTTGATCAACATCGGCGTTTCGAGTTCGATAAATCCTTGACTGTCGAAATAGTCACGCGTGACCTTCGCAATGCGATGTCGCATCAACAAATTGCGTTGCAAATCGGGGCGACGCAAGTCGAGATAGCGGTACTTCAAACGGGTAAGTTCTGCCGTGCCCGAGTTTTCCACAATTTCAAACGGAGGCGTTTCCGCCTTGTTCAAAATACGCAGTTCGCATACGGCAATTTCAATATCGCCGGTGGGCAGTTCGGGGTTTTTGGAAGAGCGGATACGTACCGTACCGCGTGCCGCCACCACATATTCCGAACGCAACGTGAACGCTTTGTCGAAGATCGCACGGTCGGTGGCTTCGTCAAACGCCAACTGCACAATACCCGTGCGGTCGCGCAGGTCCACAAAGATAAGCTGACCAAGGTCGCGCTGACGCTGCACCCAACCGAACAGGGTCACCTCACGCCCCTCGTCTGCCGCGCGCAACTCACCGCAATAGTTTGTGCGCTTCAAGCCTTGAATCGTTTCCATAAACCTACCCCCATTATTCCGTCTTGCCAAACAGTCCGTCAAAAAGAGCGGCACTGTCGGCACTGTCTTTGTTCATCGCCATCTCACCGAACAAGTTTGTGAGATCCGCCAAACGGCGGTCATTGGCCTTTTGGCACAGCGTGGTATAGAGGCTGTCATCCAACGCGATCTCTTCGCTTGTGCCGTTTTTCATATCCTTCAGTTGCACGCGCCCGCTCTCAAGTTCGTTATCACCCACTACGATAACGTAGCGTGCACCGATCTTGTCGGCGTATTTCATCTGTGCCTTCAAACCGCGACCGCAGAGATCGGTCTCCACCGCGATGCCGCCCTGACGCAGACCGTCGGCCACTGCGAAGCAACGGGCAACCGCGGCCGCACCCATCGGAGCGAGATACACTTCAGGCCCTTCCTCTTCGGGGAAGGGGGCCCCTACCGCATCCATCACCATCAAGAGACGTTCGATGCCCATACCGAAACCGAGAGACGGGGTGTGCGGGCCGCCGAGTTCTTCGATCAGACCGTCGTAGCGACCGCCGCCGCAAACCACCGCCTGTGCACCCAACGCATCCGACACAAATTCAAACACGGTACGCGTGTAGTAATCCAAACCGCGCACAATGCCGGTATCCAGTTCAAACGGAATTTCCGCCGCCTTAAGGCACTCCTGTACCGCCGAAAAATGGTCGCGACAGTCCTCACACAGATACGCTATCATCACCGGGGCTTTCTTGGCGATCTCGCCGCACACCGGTGATTTGCAATCGAGGATACGCATGGGATTGCGTTCCAAACGGCCGCGACAGGTTTCACACAGCGTCTCTTCATGAGCGGCAAAATACGCTTTCAGCGCTTTATGGTATTCCGCACGACAGGTGGGACAACCGATGGAGTTGATGTGCAAACTGACGCCCGTTACATTCAGCATATCCAACACACCGCGGGCAAGCGCGATCACCTCGGCATCTGCCTGCGGTGCCGCCGCGCCGAAGCACTCCACACCGAATTGGTGGAATTCGCGTAACCGCCCGGCCTGCGGCTTTTCATAGCGATAACATGATGTAAGATACGCCACCTTCGCGGGCAGAGCCTCGTTATGCAGGCTGTGCTCCAACAGGCAACGCGCGGCACCCGCCGTCCCTTCAGGGCGCAACGTGATCGAACGGCCGCCCTTGTCTTCAAAGGTATACATTTCTTTTTGCACCACATCGGTGGTTTCCCCCACCGAGCGGTGGAACAATTCGGTGTGTTCAAATACGGGTGTGCGCATTTCGCGATAACCGAAGGTCTTCGCGACCGAAAGCGCCGTCTGTTCCACATACTGCCAACGTGCGCTCCGGCCGGGTAGCACATCCTGTGTACCGCGCGGCGCTTTTGTAAGAATTGCCATAGTTTTCGTCCCCTTTTTACGCAATGGAGGGGGCAAACGGTTCGTCTGCCCCCTGCAATTTTCGGTTGTTAGATACCGCCGTCCCGCACGATCTCGCGCCAGTCGAGGTCGCCGCGTTCCAAGCCGTGGATCAGCACTTCTGCCGTGGCGATGTTGGTAGCCACCGGAATGCTGCGCACGTCGCACAAACGGAGCATATCCGTTTCATTCGGCTCGTTGGATTTCACCGTGAGCGGATCGCGGAAGTAGAGAAGCAAGTCGATCTCGTCACACGCAACGCGCGCCGCGATCTGCTGACTGCCGCCTTGCGAACCGCTCATATAGCGGGTGATATTCAAGCCGGTCGCTTCGGACACGAGTTTTCCCGTTGTTCCGGTCGCACACAGGTTGTGACGGCTGAGAATACCGCAATACGCAATACAAAACTGTACCATCAATTCCTTTTTGGCATCGTGAGCGATCAATGCAATGTTCATATCTTGTTTCTCCTTTTCCGTGATAAATCACATTTTTTGCAACGGAAGCAACGGCACTTCGTCCCCGCAAAAGCGGCGGGCAATGTTCCGAAAACACGCAGCCGCCGTGCCGTTTTCCGGCAACGGCTGTCCGTTTGCTACCGCAATAGTCAATTGTTCGTCTTCGGGTATGACACCGATAAGTTGTACCCCTGCCGTGTCAATAATGGTATCGAGGTCGGGCATCTTCCCTTGCAGAACCGGCGCCACCCGCACGCGATTGATGATCAGCCGGGACGGCACGGCGGCCTCTTCGAGCAAATCGGCCACCAAGCCGGCATCGCGTGCACAGATGAGGTCGGGGGTGGTAACCACCAACGCCGTATCCGCCGCCGCCACGGCGGTTTCAAACCCCGCGCCGGTGCCGGCGGGACAATCAATCAGCACAAAATCAAACACCCGCGCAAAGCCACGACACAAGCGCTTAAGATCGTTGGGGGAACACAACCCTTCCAAACGAGCAGGAGCAGGCAAGAGCGACAGATTCGGGTTAAACCCCGACGGATAGACCGCGCGAAGCGGCTCGCAGTTTCCTGCAAAAATATCCGACAGATCCAACACGATATCCTGTCCGATACCGAGCATCAGATCCAAACTGCGAAGCCCGGCGTCGCCATCTACCAACAGCACTCTGGCACCTGCCGCCGCAAGAGCGTGACCAAGTCCTGCGGACACTGTGGATTTCCCCGCGCCGCCCTTTCCCGATGTCACCACCGCGATCCGGCCCATACACTCCCTCCGTTCTGTTGGCATTCTGCGGTTATTGTAACACAAAAATTCGCGTTAGTAAACTGTTTTTCGTGATTTTTCTTAAAAAATATAAAATATAAAGGGCATCCGTGGCGCCGTTACGGCAGCAATTCGCCGAAGGGCGCATCCGCCACCCCTTCGCCGGCGGCGTTAAAATAGGCATCCAACACCTGACGCGCCACCGAAGCGGACGCCTTCGACGTGCCGTTTTCCATTACCACCGCCACAGCAACCTGCGGATCTTCGGCGGGGGCATAGGCAATGAATACGCCGTGGTCGCTGTGATTGCCGCCCACCTGTGCCGTTCCCGTTTTACACGCCACCGTATAGTTGGCGTGACGGAAATAACTTGCCGCCGTACCCGACGTCCCTACCGCTATCATTCCTTGCCGCACCGTGTCGATCGCATCGTCCGACAGGGTCAACTGTGCCTCGATTTGCGGCTCATAATCGCTTTTCAGCGTACCGTCATAGCCAAGCAGACCGTGCAAAAGATGGGTCTTATAGCGCACACCGTCGTTGGCCAGCGTCATCGCATACGCCGCCAACTGAATCGGGGTAAACAAATTATCCGACTGACCGATCGCGGCCCCGGCCGTGTCACCCGGCATCCAGGTCTTTCCTACCGACGAACTGTGGGCAGGACCCGCCAACACGCCGCGGATCTCGCCGATCTCGATTCCCGTCTTTTCACCCAAGCCAAACTGCGAGGAATACCGGTTCATGGTGTCGATACCGAGTTCCAGACCCACCTCGTAAAAAAAGATGTTACAAGATTTTTGCAGTGCCGTCACCGTGCCGATACGGCCGTGCCGCCCCATACAGTGCAATACCAAACCACCGGCCGAAAAACGGTCGTATGTGTAGTGGCACGTAACGGTGTTGTCGGGGGTGATGACTCCTTCATTGAGCGCCGCCATAGCCACCCCCGGTTTCATTGTCGATCCGCAGGCAAACGCACCGTTAAGCGCACGGTTAAACAGCGGCTTATCGGGATCGGCGAGCAAATCGGCGTAATCCTCCGTATATGTGGAGAGGTCGTAATCCGGCCACGAAGCGGCCGTGAGAACCCCGCCGTTCGTCACGTCCAAAACCACTACCGATCCGCTCGCAATGTCGTGACCGTTGTTCAAAAACTTGCCCCCCGATTTGGCGGGCAGTTCACGCATTTCCGCCACTTTTTCCGCCAACGCCTGCTGTGCCGCCGTCTGTAAGGCGGCATCCAACGTCAGCACCACCGTATCACCCGGCACAGGCGCTGTCTGTTCGTAGGCATCGATCACCACACCGTCGGCATCCTTTACCAACACACGCTGACCGGCCGTTCCGCGCAGCACCGATTCGAACGCGGCTTCTACGCCGCTTTTGCCCAACGTGTCGTTAAGCGCATATCCCTGTTCCCTCAACGCCGCGTATTCCTCGGCATAGATCGGACCGACTGTACCGAGCATATGCGCCGCGGTTCGTCCCGCAACGTAATCGCGCCGGGCGGTAGTCTGGATCTCCACCCCCGCAAACGCGGTCGTGTTTTCGCTGATCAAGTACGAAGTCTCTTTCGAAACAGCCGCCGAAAACACATAGGGCGTGAACGCACTGAATTTGCGCACTTCCATTTCGTATTGTACGCCGGCAAGCAACCGTTGCTCAAGCGGCGTATATCCCTCCAACCGGTAACGTCGGCAAAGAGCGGCCATGCAATTGTCTGCCGTGGCATAGTCCGCAAGTCGCAATTTGCGTTTAAGCGCCGCCACACTGGTTTCCCGCTCTTCCAAGAACGTGTACGGCGCCGTCGTCCCGATCGGCAGTGTGTCGTTCCAACTCTCGCCCTGTGCACTCAAAAGGTCGGTCAGCGCCAGGATCACCCGATTTTGGCGGGTGCGCGCCTCTTCATCTTCGCCTGTCGGAAAGTAGTTATAATCCAGCACCACGGCATAGGCGGTAGCGTTGACAACCAGCGGCGTCAGGTCGCGATCCAAAACCTCCCCCCGCGACGCGGAAACGGGCAGCGTTAACGTCGCGCCGCCGCGCGCCTGCTCACGATAAAACTCATGTTCGGTAATCTGAATGCGATACAACCGCACCGCGAACACCAAAAACACCGATACAAACAGTAATACCAATGCGATCAGCCGCCGCACGGAGAAGGGAGTAGTATTTTGTTTTTGTGTATCCATAACGACGGCCTCCTTTCTGCAGGGGATTTCCCCTCCCCGCGATCATCCCGCTCGCTCGCGGTTTTTAAGCAGTTTGGTTATACCGCGCACCGTACCGTACAGCGGCAAACACAGTGCCAACGTATAGGCGGCGTTCGGCAAAACGGTGCGCCACAAGAGCAAAAGGGCGCCGTCGGTAAGCGGCAACACACAGTTGCACAGCCAATCGACAAGCGCATAGGTCACCGTGCCGCCACCGCACAACAGCAAAGCCGATAACACGTTGTTGCGCAAAAGCAACCGCACAAGCAAGCCCACTGCACAACCGAGAATCATCAACATCAAAGCATGAAAGCCAAACAAGGCTTCCGAAAACAACCCCCACAGTATACCGGCAGCAACCCCCGCCGCCGCGCCGCCCACAGGGCCCGAAAACATCGCGATCGCCGCCACAAGAGGCACCAGAAGCAACGGTCGGCCGCCGAGTATGACAGGCCATCCGCGTGGTGACAGTTGCCACAAACCGAGAAGAAGGATCCATGCCCCGTATACCAACACCTCTACCGTGCGGCTGTTCAGCCGCAAAGGCGGTGTTTCGGAACGCATACGTTTCGCCACACTCATTCCTCCGCCTCTTCGCCGAAACCGATAATGACAAACACATCCGACACGCGTGCAATATCCGCGAACGGACGCACCGTGGCCGAAAGCGACAGTCCGTCTGATTCGGCGTATACCGATTCCAGTTTGCCCACCAGCAAGCCTGCGGGGTAGTTACTGCCGCCGTAGGTGACCACAAGATCGCCCGCCGCCGCGCCCGCTGTGCGGTCAAGTCGCTCCACACGCAACAAGCCGTCGGCCGCAAGCGCCGCCGTATTCCCCGTGATGCCGTTGTCGCGCGTGCGGCTGACATACACACCGACCGGCGCTTGCGGATCTAAGATGGTTCGCACTTTGGCTGAGGTCGCCGCCGTTTCGTACACTACACCGACCATACCGTCGGGGGTGATAACAGGGTTACCCGCTTTCACCCCGGCAAGCGTGCCGCGATTGATGGTAAAGTTGCCGTAACTGCCGGCGGGATCCAGCGCAATCACACGGGCATCCGCAAATTGATAATCGGGATGCTGCTCTTTCAGTTCCAGATAGTCGCGATACAACTCGTTTTGGCGGCGCAGTTCATCCAGTTCCACCTGCTGTTCCCGCAACGTGTTGATCTCCTCTTGCAACTGTGCATTTTCGCGGCGCAGGGCGCCGCCGTCGGTAAACAGACCTATAAAACGGTCAAATCCGTCGCTGATGGCGGCAGACGCCGATTGCAACGGCGTTGCCACCAACCCCACCACCGTTTCGGGCAGGGTGGAAACGCCGCCCACAGAGGCGGCGTATACCATCATACCGACAAGAAGTGCCGCCACAAGGACCAACACCCGAAACGCCAAACTTTTTAGAAACTCCTTCATCGGCGGCACACCTCCTTACCGTTTTTCTATCGCATCAATACCGTCCCTGCTGGGAACTGAACACTTCCACTTTGCCTTCGTCCAAACATTTGCCGATACCCATTGCCACACAGTCGAGCGGGTTTTCCGCGATGTGTACCGTGATTCCCGTCTCGCGGTTAATGAGGGTATCCAGCCCGCGCAGCAACGCACCGCCGCCCGTCAACATAATACCGTTGTCGATGATATCGGCCGCCAATTCCGGGGGAGTGCTGTCGAGCGTAAAACGAATCGCATCCACGATCGCACCGATGGGGTCGGCCAACGCTTCGCGCACTTCACTCGAACCGATGGTGATGCTTTTCGGCAGACCGTCAAGCAGATTACGTCCCTTCACTTCCATCGTTTCTTCCTCTTCACCCGGGAACGCGGAACCGATACGGATCTTGATCTCTTCCGAGGTGCGCTCGCCGATAAGCAGGTTATATTTCTTTTTGATGTAGGAGATGATGGCCTCGTCGAAATCATCACCCGCCGTTCGCACCGAGCACTTATTCACGATATCGCCCAGCGAGATGACCGCCACTTCCGAAGTGCCGCCGCCGATATCCACCACCATGCAGCCGGCGGGATCTTCCACACGCAATCCCGCGCCGATCGCCGCCGCCATCGGCTCGTCGATCAGCAACACCATTTTGGCACCCGCCTCACACGCCGCCTCTTCCACCGCACGACGTTCCACTTCGGTAACACCCGAGGGAATGCACACAAGCAGTCGCGGACGAGAGAAAAACGAGGTGCGTACCACCTGTTTAATAAAATAGCGAAGCATTTCGCTCGTCACGTCGAAATCGGCAATGACGCCGTCTTTGAGCGGACGCACCGCACTGATCGAACCGGGGGTACGGCCGATCATCTTTTTGGCCGCCGCACCTACCGCTTTTACACTCTTGTTGCGTTCGTCCAGCGCCACCACCGACGGTTCGCGGTTGACAATTCCCTTACCGCGCACGTATACCAGCGTGTTCGCCGTTCCGAGGTCAATACCGATATCTCTTGTAAACATAAACTTCTCTCCTTTTTCTTATCGCCGCCGAGCGGGCGTAACTTTTCATTTTGTATTATATACCATATATCACAGTTTCTCAACCGAAAAAATACGAAAAATGAAAATTTTTTAAAAAGAGTCGGTAAAAATACGTGCGTACCCCCTCACACACAGCCGACCGTACACCATGGCGTCGGTATATACAAAAACAAGCGGGGAAAACTCCCCGCTTGTACTTGCACATATACCGTTGTTGTGGTATATTATTTGATGATGGTGCCCTCTTTCACGCCGCCCGCGGCATTCGCCTCGTCGGTATCGATATGCATCGCAAGAGAGAAGTTCGGATGAACACGCGCCACCACGTCGCCGAAGATCAGCGAACGGCCGTTGCTCTCCACTTTAACCGACACGATCTCTTTGTCCACACAGTTGTACTCTGCCGCATCTTCGGGAGTCATGTGGATGTGGCGCTTTGCCACGATCACGCCTTCGGCGAGCTCCACTTCGCCCTTCGGGCCGACAAGCTTACATGCACCCGAACCGGCGGTATCGCCCGACTCACGCACGGGAGCGGCCACACCGATCGAACGCGCATCGGTCAGCGAAAGTTCCACCTGCGTCGCAGGGCGGACGGGACCGAGAATGGAAACACCGCTGATGGTGCGCTTCGGGCCGACAACGTCCACGCGCTCTTCACACGCAAACTGACCGGGCTGAGAAAGATCCTTTTTGGGGGTAAGGGTGTAACCCGCGCCGAACAAGGTTTCGAGATCCGCCGCCGACACGTGGATGTGACGCGCCGAGGTTTCGACCAAAATAGGTTTAGACATACATAAAGCACTCCTTCATATAATTTTTACAAGGCTATTGTACGCCGTTTCGGCGTTTTTTGCAAGAGGTTTTCGAGAATTTCGGAAAGGTCGTGGAAATTTTGGTAAAAACATGGGAAGAATTGGAACAACAGTGCAAAAATTGCCACCGTTGTGCCTTGGCAGACACCCGTAAAAACGTGGTGTTCGGTATCGGCGTGCCAAACGCCGAGGTGTTGTTCATCGGCGAAGGGCCCGGCGCCAATGAAGACGAACAGGGAGAACCGTTTGTCGGTCGCGCGGGCAAACTGCTCGATACGATGCTCGCCGCCGTGGGACTCTCGCGCCGCCACAACATCTATATCGCCAATATGGTGAAATGTCGTCCGCCTCAAAACCGCGATCCGCTCCCCGAAGAGCAAGAGGCGTGCATCCACTGGTTGCGCGCACAAACCGCCCTTCTGCGCCCCAAGATCATCGTTTGTCTGGGCCGCGTGGCGGCGTGTCGCCTGATCGATCCCGATTTTAAAGTTACCAAACAACACGGCCAGTTTTTTGAGAAAAACGGCACCTTGATGATGGCGACGTTACACCCCGCCGCCCTGTTGCGCAACCCCCATCAAAAACCCGAAGCATTTGCCGATTTCTTGGCCTTGCGCGATAAGATCGGCGTCGTGTGCGACCACACCACCCTGTATTTCGAGGATGAAGTCTGATGCGCCGTATACTTGCTTCTTTTTGCATTTTGGCCCTTCTGTGCACATTTCCCGCCTGCCGCAAGAACGAGAATGCCGGTTTTCGTTTGCCGCTCACAGGCGAACCCGCCACTCTCGATCCGCAAACGGCAAGCGACGATGCCGCGCGCACGGTGATCGACGCACTGTTTGAAGGGCTTTGCCGCCGCGAAAACGGGGCGGTGGTTCCTGCCGCCGCCGATTGGACCCTTTCCGATGACGGGCGGGACTACACCTTTTCGTTGGTCGCCTCCCATTGGAGCGACGGCGCGGCGGTCGCGGCCGACGATTTTGTATTCGGCTTTGAACGCAACCGAAACACCGCCGTCTTTGAAAACGTACAAGCGGTCCGCGCCGAAACCGATACGATATTACACGTTACGCTGACACAGCCCGACCCCGCCTTTTTGTCCACGGTAGCCGACGGCGGATGGTACCCTTGCCGCCGTGATTTCTTTGCCGAAACACACGGCGCCTACGGCATGGAGAAGGAGATGATCGTTACCAACGGCCCGTTTGTGTTGCAACACTGGGACCACGGCCGTTCGCTGTTACTCTATCGCCACGAAGAGTATCACGACGCGGCGGATATCGCCCCCGAGGCCATACGCTTTGTCATCGGTGCCGCCCAAAACGCCACCGCCCTTACAGACGGTACACTCGACGCCTGCCGTCTCACCGAAACGACCGCGTTTCCCACCGTTACCGTCGAGGACACGTTGGAATATCTGTGGTTCAACACCACCGTTTCTCCCTTCACCACCGCGGCGGTGCGGCGCGCCTTTCGCGATGCCGTAGACTGGGAAGCAGTGACCCCGTTGCTCACCGAACCCACCGTCTCGTTCGTGTCGCCCGCCGCCACGTTAGACGGAAAACCATATTCCGATAAACTGCCCCCTCGCAAAACAGCCGTAGACCGCGACTCGTTTGCGGCGGCATTGACCGACGCCGGGGTGTCTGCCGTTCCCACGCTGACGCTGCTTTGTGCAGAAGGGGAGGAATCCTTCCGCTTGGCGCAGTATATCGTGCAATCCTGGCAAAAGCATCTCGGGGTGTATTTTTCCATCGAGCAGGTGCCAAGCGCCACTCTCACCGCTCGTTTAACGGCGGGGAATTACACGACCGCCATCGCGCCGTTGACCGCCGCGGGCGCCTCGCCTGGCGACGCATTGGCGCTGTTTGCGGGCGACGACGCGGCCACCAACCCTTCACGGTTACGCAACGAAACGTGGGAAAACGCACTGGCCGAGGCCGATACGCCGACCGCCTGGCAAGCGGTTGAACAACAGTTGCACGACCTCTGTCCCGCCGTCCCGCTGTCGGTCGCGCCCCGCACCTTCGGCTTTGCCGAGGGCGTACAAAATATCCGCGTTATTCCTTTCACCGACCGCCTGGATTTTCGCCGCGCTACCCGCCTGAAATAGCGGGGGTAGTTTAAGGGACAACTGCACAATTTGCAATAACTCTTCATAATTATACAAATAGTATTGTATAATACAAAACGGCAAAGTGCGTTTGCACTTTGCCGTTTTCTTATCAAATGATCTCTACCGCGTTTTTATCCGGGAAGGGCGGGTATTCGTCGTCTAAGGTGTCGGAATACCAATACGCCACCGAGGAAAGGTCATCTTGGGCGGGAAGATAGCGCCCCTCACTGCGCCAACCGAGCGCTTGAATGGTCACTTTGATATCTTCCTTAAAATAGATCGGATCGGTAATGTGCCAGCGATACATATTGAAATATCGCTGAGAGGCATAGATCCCGTCGGTGCGCCGCACCTTATACATCCCCGCATACGGCGTCGTATATTCGCGATACTGCCCCTCCACATCGAAGTTATACGCCCCGCAGAAATAGTCTTCCGTACCGGTTCCGCAAATCGTGGGGAAATCGGTATCGCCGTCTAAATAGAACTTGATCTCGCCTTCGCCCCACCATCCGTTGTTTTTGGGACCCCAATGCATATACGTGCCCACGTAATGGCCGTTACCCTTGATGTTATCGAGGATCACATAGGGGGCGGCATAAGGCAGCGGATTTACGCGACGGAACTGTGCATGGAAATAAAGGGTATCGGCGGGGAGTTCCTTTTCTTCGCAATCAATCTGATAATACAGCGCGCATTCCTTTTCGCCGCGATTTTCCACCTCGATGCGAAACCCTTGAAAATACGGCATTTCGAAATAGCAATTGAGACCGCGCTTGGGATTGACACACATGGCAAGCGAAGAAAGCTGACGATATTCGCCGTAATCCGCGTTACAGAAGAAATCCGACAACGGTGCCTCTACAGCCGGGTTTTCGTGTCCGTCAAAGAAGATGCGCAAGATCAACAAACGCCCCTTGGCCGCCGAGTCGGTCATCCAGATGTGCTTGATCGCCCCCTGCCCGTGAATGTCGGCCAATACCGTGGCGGTGTCAGGTTTCAGCACCAACAGCGGATTGACCTTCCACCCCTGTCCGAGCTCCCGCGCCTGGCGGGCGCCGGTCCCTTCGGTCGCCATGCCGCCGCGCCCCTTTTCGCCCGTAAGATTTTCGGGCGAGACCGAAAAGGTGCGAATATTCTTTTTGGTTGTCAGATTGTTTAACATTTGTATCACCTCTATTGCCATTTAACCACAGAAGTGCTAAAATAAGTATAGCTTTTCTTGGCTTTTATTTATCTTTTCTTGACGAGGTGTGTTATGGAACTGCAGCGTATCAACCCCTATATCCGTCGGGCGATCCCCTCGGTGCTGGCGGCCGGCACCGTGATCCACCGACGTATTATTTTCGATTACGAACTGCTGTATGTCGAAAGCGGGCAATTTCAGCTGACCTGTGACGACGTGGCCTATCCCTGTAACAAGGGACAATTTTTGTTGTTGCGTCCCGGCGTACCACACAGTTTTGAACGTATCGACACGCCGCTTTCTCAACCGCACATTCATTTTGATCTGGCCTTTTCTTCCCGCAGCACCCGCACACCGATTTGCTTCCGCGACCGAAACGACCTCGACGACGATGAGATCCTCTTGATTCAAGACGACGCCTTAGCCGCCTATCCCACCGTACCGTATGTCGTGTTTCGGGACAGCGATCGCGCTAAAACGTTGTTTTTCGAGATCATACACGGCCATGCGATCTCACCGCTCGAACGCAAAGCGTCGTTTTTACAACTGCTGCAGATGCTGATCACCGATAATTTCCCCAACGCCTTTACCGAAACGGCGGGCGAACTCACCACCGCCCAACAACTAAAGGAGTTTTTGGACGCGGGGCAAGGGCATGCTGCGTCACTCGACGAGTTGGAACAGCAGTTCAACTACAGCAAATACCACTTGGAACGCGAATTTGCGAAAACGTTCGGCGTGTCATTGATCGCCTATCGCAACCGCGTGCGTATGGAGCACGCCGCCCGTCTGTTGAAAGAAAAAACGGTCAGCGCCGTGGCGGAAGAACTGGGATTTTCCTCGGTCTATGTATTCAGTCGCGCCTTTAAACGCCATTTCGGCTACCCGCCGTCAACAACGCGAGAAAAGAAGGGGCTCTGAAGTCGGCATCCTATGTGCCGCATGCGCATCCTGCGACGTATTTTCGGGATCAATAAAACAAAGTCTCTTCAATCGTATACAACTTTTTTAGACTGACCGTAATATACGGATAAATAATCGGAGGAAACGATATGACCATACGTATGTATTGATTATTATGTAAAAGACCTGCCGTTTGATGCAAGACAGGAGATTTTTAAAGCGTTAGAAAGAATCAACGTGTCTGCTGTTGAAGAAATGTTGGAAAAAGAAACGGGATATCCTCGTTTCCGAAGCATTGGCTATTCCGATGAAGTTATTGCGTCCCATTTACAAAAGAAGTCCATGCATTTTCAACAGGTTAACGAACTAATGATTAAAAACGGGCGTCCGCCCTTATTCGTGGACCCTTCCGACACGTATAATGGGTGGATGTCCTTGTCGAAAAAATGGGATGCCGTTGGGAAGACTACATCCCGGAAAGGTATTCCGAGCCTGTTTGACACAAAAACAAAGGGGTTGACACTTGCGCTTTTTGGAGTTAGAACGCTATTGTGCTTTTAGGTTGTGATGTGCTGAATAAAAAGGCGGTGACTTTGTGAAGACGTTGGTGTTATCGGACATTCATGCAAACAGGCCGGCTCTTCTGACTGTTCTTGAAAAAGCGGGACCGTGCGACAGAATCGTTTTTCTCGGTGATTTGGCCAATTTTGGACCACATCCGGCTGAGTGTGTAGACTTGTTAATGGAATATGATCCCATATGTATTATGGGGAATCACGATGCGTTAATCGTGAATACTCCCCAAAATTTTTGGGACAAATGGTCGAAAACAAAACTCAGCACCGCACAGCAAAATTGGATCAGAAACTTCAAGAACTCGCATGTTCTGGATGGCCACATTTTATTGCTTCATGGCGCCTATACGGTTGAATATGATATATTACCAACCACGCCCGATTATAAGATTCAGCAGGCGTTTGCAGAATATTTGACACCGCAAATAGACGAAGTCTGGTTTGGTCACTATCATTACCAACTCGATAAAACCATCAACGGAATCACCTATCGCTGTATTCGACCGGTTGGGCATCACCGCGATCACGACACACGGGCGGGATACAGTATCTACGAAAACGGAACGATCACACATCACCGTGTAAACTACGATTTAGAGAAAACCATTGCAGATTTTTTGATAAGCGATGCTTTTGATGACAATGAATTAAAATTCAAGTTTGCAAAGCTTCTTAAAAACGCGTACCACGAGGAAATATTAGAAAAGGATATCCGACAAATGAAACAAGATATGCAAACGGCGAAGTGACCTCACACCGTTGTATGAACCTCCCGCACGAAAGCATCGGGGGCTTCTTGGGGTTTGTTGTGTTTTCCCAATACATCGGGAGGCTTTTAATTCCATTAACAAACGGCAAGTGCCCACGCACTTGCCGTTTGCTTTTTCTCTTTTAAAACCGATTGATAACGTCCGCACCGCTGACGTAATTTTCGATCTGTTCGATCGCATCGATCACACGGGAGGCGGTCATCTTATAGGTATCTCCCGTTTCGGTACGAGCAATGCATACACTGCCGCTGTATTCGTAAATGTCGATCACGCGATCGTTGAGTTTTTCATCCGACGACGACACCCGCACCGTAAGCATCGGCTCTCCTTGCGGCTCGGCCGGCGCGGCACCTGTGCGATAAAGCGTCATCAACACCTTATATAACACACGGAATTCCTGGGTGCGCAACGTTTCTCCGTTCATCTTCACGGTCAACTCGTCGTCCGGCGTTTCACCCTCGGGATTGTGGGTAAGCTCGAAAGCATAGTCCTTGTCGCCCATTGTGCAGGTGATGGATTTGAGGGTGGTCAAGTTGCGCAAGAACAGATACTGATTGGAAAAATCATGATAGGTCTTGTCTGCCCAGGGGAGATATTCGGTGCTGATACGATAGATCACGTCGCGGGTATCCGCCAGCGCGTAATAGCCCGTTCCGTCACTGGTCTTTTTGCCAAGCTGCAGCAAGTGTACCTGCTCGTTATAATACCCCGATTCGGTGACTTCTCCCGCGTCGTTGGTGGTCGTCGTAAACACACCCAGTTCGATCTTTGCCACCGATTGCGGCGTATCCAACCCGTATTCCTTGAGTTGTGCCTCGTTCGGATGAAGTACCACCGCTTCTTCGGCATAGATCTCGGTCACGGCAAACACCTCGGTGGTGATCGTGCTGTCGGTCGCCTGCTTATACGGTGCAGTCAGCAAATAATTGGTATTTTCGAATTCGGTACCGTCGGCCTCTTCTTTCGGGCGGATGGTGGTGATCACATTGTCGCGCACCGGGCCCGTCAGCGACAGTTCCTTGATCATAACCGTGCCGTTGGGATCGTCTGCATTCACCGACGGCGCGGTGATCGCCGCAAGGCTCACGTATGTTTCGGGCTGTTTCATCGCCGTACCGGCCAGACTGCCATCCATCAGATAGACCTTGTCGCCGCCGTTCAGTCGCAAATAGTAGTTGTTTCCCACCGCAAGCGAGGCAAACTCCATCGTAACGGCGGCATTATCCGCATATACCGCATGTAATGTGAGGGCAGGATTATCCAACCCGTATTCAGCGGGATCCTCCAGTTTTTCCGTCACCGTATCCTGCGCCTGTACGTAGATGAGCGATTCCATCAAACTGTCTACCGCCGTGGTATTCAACGGCAGGTCCTCTTCACCTTGCAACACCCAGGTATTATCTTCGGCGAGTGCGAGAGTATAGTCGTCCAGCGCGGTGGTGATCCTCACCGATTTTATGGGATTCTCGATCTTTTTGCCGTCGGCATCCAGTTCTTTATCCAGAAGCGTCACCGAAGTATCCGGCAGATCGGGTTCTTCGTCCGGCTCTTTTTCGGGAAGCAACACCGGCAATGCCCACACCGCCCCGATCAACACCGCGACCGTCGCCAATGTAGCGATCAGCGCCACCCCACGGCTGTTCTTTTTCGGCGGTTTCGTCACCTCGCGGGTAGCAGACGACGCAAACGCTTCGATATCCGAAATCCCCTGTGCCTGCGGAGCTTCGCGAGTCGGCTCTTCCGCCGTTTCGGGGGTCACGTTTTTTTCCAACTCACTCATAAGTGTCTCCTTCTGAGGAACAGCACGATGCCGAGAAGCAACGTCACAAGCGGCAGACCGATGGCAAACACGCCAAGACCCAGTACCTTCGCCATACCTGCTTCAAACTCCAACACTTCCGCCGTCATAGAGCGGCTGGAAATGGTGACGGTGTTTTCCGAACCCGACAGGGTGTTAAACACATTCATAAACAGCGCTTCGTTTTCCGCCGTATTAAAATAGGTCAACACGCTTTCGTTTAGGAAATGGGGGCTGGCAAACACCGCCGCATAGGAATGCACCGTCATATTGATGGTGGGGGAGGGCACTTGCTTGTGCGCCACCGCCGCACCGACGACGGGATAGGTTTCGGCATTATACGGAACCGGTTCCTCTTCGGCATTCAGCTCGTCGGGAATATCCACCAACTGTGCCGTGTCGCCGAAGGTGACGATCGGCACGTTGTAGAGCGAAAGTTCGCTGTTGTTGTCGCGCCCGAGCAACAACTGTTGAATATTCGGCACCAACACTTTTTGAGAGGTCACCTCGGCGGAAAACTCCGATTCGGGAATGTCGCCGTAGGGGGTGTAGTTGTCGCTGTAGTAACTCACCGTTTCGCGAATCATGTGATCGGTCACGGTAATACCGTATTCCTCTTGTACCAACTCATACAGATTGGGACAATCGGCGGCATAGTCGGTAAACAGCACCAGATTACGGGAATACTCGCCCTTTTGCTGTAACCACGCGTTGATCACCGCAATCTCTTCGGCGCTGTAATCGGTGGAGGGGGCGGGGATGACCAACGTAATGGCATCCTCATTGATCGTTTGGGAGCGCGTAAGATCGCACTCTTCCACTTCGTAGGCGTTGTTTGCAAGCACCGCCTTGATATTCGACACGGTAGCCGAATTTTCGGCGTGCCCCGTCAACATCACCACGGGAGCCAGATTGCCTGTCACCTTCAAAAGATTGCTCGCAACCGTACGATCCACCAGCGATTCGGTCACATCGATCTCACCGTAATAATAGTAGGTCTGTTGATCGTAGGCAAACAGATCGGTCATCGCGATGACACCCGAACGGTTACCGCTCAAAAACAGAATGGAGTTTTCGTCCACTTCGTATTGTGCATACGGCTTCACCAACGTGGGGTTATCGGCATAGTTGATATAGCGCGTCGTAATGCGCCCGTTGGTCACGCTGTGGCACTGACGCATTGCTTCATAAAACTGGCGTACCACCGTGTTCACCTCATCGGTGAAAGCGGGCGTGCTGTAGTAGGATTCATCCTGGAATACGATGACCTCTACTTCGTCTTCGATGCCTTCAATGATCTTCAAGGTGTCATCCGACAAGGTGAAGATCTCATCTGCCGTCAAGTCGATGGTGAGCGGGAAGCGATTTTCCAATGCCGTAACCAGCACATTCAAGAGAATGACCGCGGCGACCACAACGGCCGTAAGCGCCGTAGCCGTAGCACCGTAACGCAGGCGGCGATTTACACGCCGCTTCTTGGGAGCGGAAGCAGCCTCGGTCTCGGTTGTTTCGATCGTTTTGTTTTCGTTATCCATTTTCAAAGGCCCTCCTTTCCCTTAACTCCATCTCTTGCGGTCGAGCGAACGGACCGTCAGGAAGATGAACAATGCTTGCATGCTGAGGAAAAATACCACATCGGCATAGTGGATGCTGCCCACCGTGAAATTGTAATACCGCTGATATACCGACAAAAAGCTTACCGCTTCCACCACAAAGGTATTGGACGTGAAGATCGACGTCAGATCGTCCACCATCATCAGCATAAAGGAAACCGCAAACGTCGCAATGGCGGAAACAAACTGACTTTCCGTGAAACTGGAAATAAACAGACCGATGGCAATGATGAGGCCGCCGAGCATCAAAAGTCCCAAATAGTTGCCGAAAAACACCGACCAATCGGGAGAGACCTTAAAGGCAATGACCACGCCGTAGATCAGCGTGATGGAGATACCCGCCGCAAACACAGTCAGCGCCGCCAAGAATTTGCCGAGTGCGATCCCTGTCAGACTCACCGGTGCGGTAAACAGCGCCTGATCGGTGCGTTGGCGCTTTTCGTCGCTGAACAGGCGCATGGAAAGCACCGGCAACACGATCAACAGAGTGATGATAAATAAGGTGTCGAACACACCCACCAACGATGTGTCGCCTGCCGACAGGTTGTAGGAATAGAACAGAAATCCCGAAAAGGCAAACAAAATAGCCAACACCGCATACCCCAGCGGTGAGGTGAAATAGGCGCGCATTTCGCGCTTGTATACCGCACTCATTTTTCTGCCTCCTTTGCCTTCCGACGCTCTTTCTTACTCATGGGCACGATCGGTTGCTCTCGCGTCAGTTCAATGAAGATCTCTTCCAGCGACAACTCCATCGACTTTAAACCGACCAACGGCCAGTTCCGTTCCGAAAGACGGCGGAATATCTCTTCGCGCACGTCCACGTTTTCTTTGGGTTCGATCACATAATCATACATGCCCGCTTCCCGCATACCGAGCGGCGTAACCTTCTTCACGCCCGGGATGGTAGCCATCAGTTGGGCCGTTTCGGCCGACGGACCTTTAACGCGCACCGTCAGACGGCGATCGTCGGAATACTTGCGGGACAACTCCGCCGCCGTGCTGTCTGCCACAATGTTTCCGCGATGGATCACCACGATACGATCACACACCGCTTCGATCTCGGAAAGGATATGGGAGGAGAGTATCACCGTGTGGTGACGCCCCAAACTCTTGATGAGTGTACGGATCTCGATGATCTGATTCGGGTCGAGACCCACCGTCGGTTCATCCAACACCAACACCGGCGGATTACCGATCAGCGCCTGCGCAAAACCCACGCGCTGGCGATACCCCTTCGACAGGTTCTTGATGAGGCGGGGATACATTTCTTCGATCTTCAAAATACGACAGATCTCCGCAATATGTTGTTCCCGCGGGAGGGTACATTTTTTCAAGTCATACATGAAGTCCAAATACTCCCGCACTGTCATATCGAGATACAGCGGGGGATGTTCGGGAAGATACCCGATATTGGCCTTTGCCTGGTTCGGCGATTCCAGCACATCGTACCCGTTGATGGACACTTCACCTTCGCTGGCGGAAAGGTAGCCCGTCAGAATGTTCATCGTGGTACTTTTGCCCGCACCGTTCGGCCCGAGGAATCCGAGTATCTCGCCTTCATGCACTTCGAAGCTGATGTTGTTCACCGCTACATGCGTGCCATACCGTTTGGTAAGATGGTCTACTTTGATCATACGACCGTTCCTTTCTTGTTCCGTCTAGAGCATATACGTATATATTATAAAATAAACACCATCTATTTGTAAAGAGGATTTGAACATTCTGTGATATTTTTACATTCCCCCTCTTTTAAGGGGTAGAAAATTTTTTCAAAAAGATGCCCCAAGGGGGTAGATTTTTTATTTTTGTTGTGTTATACTGCTTTTGTAAAAAGGGGGTGCGTTTTCGCGCCCGCCATAAAAAGGGGGTTAACTTATGGGTATTTTGGATCGTCTGTTTGGGCGTCGTCCTGTGAAGGAAGAGCCGAAGAAGACTGTACCCGCCGCAAAAGATGCGGCAAAAGCCAAGCCGGTCGCTCCCAAAACGACCGAGACCGTACAAACAAAAACCGCCGAGAAGCCCGCGCCTGTCGCGGAAACGACGGCCGCTGCCGAAACGGCGCCCGCCGCTGTTGAAAACGCGGCTGTCGAGGAAGCATCAGCCATCGAACCCGCTGCCGAAACGACCGCCGACGCAACGGCCGATGCGCCGTGGGGTGCCCACTTACAAAAGCGTTTGGACACCTATTTTGCGCGTCTGCGTCAGGACTTTCCGGACGGCGTTGTGGTGCGCTTGAATACGCAACACAAAAAACTCGCGGAACGCGGTGCGGAACTGCGTCGCCTGATCGGCTACGAAGGCAAACTGGACGAATTCTTTGCGCTGGGCGGCTTTACTTATCAGCGCAGTGTCGGCGGTCGCCCGTCGTTACCGTCGGAACAGACCGCGTCGGTGGAAGATCGTCTGCGTGCCGCTTTCCCGGACGACGTGCCCACCGTGCTCGCTGTGCAACAGGCGGATCACCGCTTGTACCTCGATCTGCGTGCGGCGGCACGCAAAGCAAACTGCACCGTAGGCGAATATTTGCAACAATTTAAAGAGTGAGAGGAGTTTAACAGATTATGAATAAAGTAAAATTGATGATCTGCGGCAGCGAATATGCGCTGTCTACCGACGAAGCGCCCGAATACATGGAAGAACTGGCCGGCCGTGTAGAGCGCGCCATGAAAGAATTTTTGGTCAATCCGCGCATCTCGCTGTCGATGGCCGCGGTGTTGGTGGCACTCGATCAGGCGGACACCGCCGAAAAGGCGTTGCACGCCTCGGATAACCTGCGTGCTCAGATGAAGGAATATTTGGACGATAACGCCCGTGCCCGTATGGAAGCAGACCGTCTGCGCCAGGAAAACTCTCTGCTCCGCCAAAAATTGGCGATGTACGGACAGGAATAACATGTCCCGTGTGGAAATCCTTGCGCCTGTCGGATCTCCCGACGCTTTGTTGGCCGCGGTACGCAACGGGGCAGACGCCGTCTATCTCGGCGCGGCGACCTTCAATGCGCGGCAACACGCGCAAAATTTTGACGATGCCGCCTTGGCGGCGGCAGTCGCCTATTGCCACGCCCGCGATGTACGGGTACATCTGACGCTGAACACCTTAGTGCGCGAAGACGAAATGGAAGCCGCCCTTGCCGTGGCGCGTACCGCTGCCATCGCAGGGGTGGATGCCCTCATCGTGCAGGACCGCGGTCTGGCGCGCCGTCTGAAAACGGCGCTACCGACGATGCCGCTTCACGCTTCGACCCAACTTTCCTGCCACACCCCGGCGGGAGTACGGGCCCTGCGGGACGTCGGTTTTTCCCGCGTGGTGTTGGCACGCGAGATGTCTGCTGACGAGATCGCCGCGTGTGCAGGGCTCGGGTGTGAGCTCGAAGTGTTCGTGCACGGGGCGCTGTGTATGTCGGTATCGGGACAGTGCTACCTCTCTGCCTTGCTCGGCGGACGAAGCGGCAACCGCGGCCGTTGTGCCCAACCGTGCCGCCTGCCCTTTCGCGCTTCCGACGGCAAAAGCGCCCCTGCAACCGATACCTATGCGCTCAGCCTGCGCGATCTCTCGCTGGCCGAACATTTCGAAGACCTGGTGGCCGCCGGTGTTTGCTCTCTGAAAATTGAGGGACGCATGAAACGCCCCGAATACGTCGCGGCGGCAACATCCTATTATGCCGCCCTGCGCGACGGTATCCAACCCGACAAAACGGCACGTGAAAATTTACAGTCCGTATTTTCGCGAAGCGGATTTACAGACGGTTATTACGCCGCGCGCCGCGGAGGGGGTATGTTTGGGTATCGGCGACACGAGGACGTGACCGCCGCCGGCGGCGTGTTGCGCGATCTTCAGCGGTCATACGACCGCGAGGTGCCGCAGGTTGCTGTCTCGGCTGTGCTGGAAGCACAGGCCGACACCCCCTTGTGTCTAACCGTCACCGACGGTATTCATACCGTAACGGTGCAGGGCGAAACGGCGGTCTCCGACCGCCCCATGCTGCCGACCGATCGCGTGACGGCGCAGCTGCAAAAGACGGGCGGCACCCCTTTTGTGATGCAACGGGTAACGGTAACGGGCGAGGGCGCCTACGCCGTCTCCGCCTTAAATGCCTTGCGGCGCGAAGCGCTGGAAAAATTGGAGACGGAACGCGGAAAAACGCCTGAAACCGTGTGTTCCGACAACTTACCCCCTTCAGTTCCGCGGCAGGTGTCTCCGCTGTGGAAAGAGGAAAGGCCCCTCTTGTTGGTGCGACTTTCCTCGGCCGCGCAGTTGACCGATACCGTAAAGCACACCGCCGACGGTTGGTTTTTGCCGTTGGGAGAAGCGTGTGATACCCCGTGGGGGGTAGAGATCCCACGCGGCATGTTCGGCACGGAAGATGCGGTGCGCCAAAAGCTGCGAAAAGCCGCACAAAACGGTGTACGATACGCCCTGTGTAACAATGTCGGCGCAGTCCCGCTCGCGATCGAAGCGGGCCTCGTTCCTGTCGGCGGTTTCGGACTGAATCTCACAAACAGCGACGCAGTCGCCGCCTACGCCGCCGAAGGGTTGCAAGCGGCCACCCTGTCGATGGAACTCACCTTTGCCCAAACCGCGTTTGCGAAAAATGCGCCCATTCCCACGGGACTTTTGCTGTACGGACGACAACCGCTGATGCTCACCCGCAACTGCCCGCGGCAGTGTAGCGGCGCGTCCTGTGCCACCTGCCGACCGTCCGACGGCGTGACCGACCGTCGCGGCGTGACCTTTCCGACCGCATGCGCGGGCGGGTGCACCGAATTGCTCAACGCGGTTCCGCTTTACTGGGCCGACCGTTTATCGGAAGTGCCCGCACTCGATTTTTCTCTTTTACATTTCACAACGGAATCTCCCGCCGAATGCGAGGCCGTCACGATCGCCTATCGTAACGGCGGTCGGGCGACGGGGAATATCACCCGCGGATTGTATCGCCGCGGCGTAGAATAGGAGGCTGTTATATGAAAACCAAAGGCGCTGTCAGCGTTTTGATCCTGATCTTTTTGTTATTGGCCGCATTGGTGGTGTCGGCACTGATCGGCTCGCTCACTTCCGACATCCAATGGCTGAAATGGCTGACGTGGGGCGAATCGATCGGACTGGATACCATCACCCTCGACCTCTCCATCATCACCCTTTCGTTCAGTTTTCACATGCAGGTAAACGCCTTGCAGATCCTCTGCATCGGTCTGGTGTTGTTTATAAAGAAGAAATTCTTTTAAATGAGAAAAGGGAACGGTCTTACCGTTCCCTTTTTTACGCCTATCTCTCGTTTTCTTCCAGAACAAACGCCGCCATCTGTGCCAGCGCGTGCGGTAACGGCAGGCTGACCTCGGCACAATTTACAGGCTCCAGACAATGCCCGCCCCCGTGGGAGATCAACACCTCACCGCGGATGCCGTGTGCCCGCAACGCTTCGCACAGATCCTCGCTGTTGACCGCAGAGACCAACGAGTCGCGGTCGCCCGCCGCCGTCATGGTGGGAACGCCGTGTCCGTTCTGCGCCCACCACAAGGGGCTGTAGCGCGCCAGTTCTCCCTCGCAGCCTTGGAACAGATGCCCCAGCCCTCTGCTGAAGCGGTAGCGTTCCAGCTCCTGCGGGGTCGCACCCATGCTGACGGGCGGCGAGATCGGCACGCTGCCGCACACCGTAAAGGGGGCGTTATACACACGCTGTGCGCCAAAATCGCACGGCGCATACGCCAGCATCAAGGACAAGTGCCCACCCGCCGAATGGCCGCAGGTGACCATGCGGTGCGGGTCGATGCCGAGCGTTTCGGCGTGCTGAGAAAGGTAACTTGCCGCATCGAAAATATCGTCCGCAATGGCGGGCATCATCACCCCGTCGTCGCGGTGGTTGCGATAGCTCAGCGCCGCCGCGGCAAAGCCGTTTTCCCGCAGCGTTTCGGCAAGCGGACGCGCCATGCCGTACATGCTCTCCGCCACACTCATCGACCAGCCGCCGCCGGGAATCAAGATCAAGAGGGGCGCGCGGTCGTACACCGCCTTGTGCGGCGGGTAAAACAGCAGTTCGATCTCCCGCTCGCCCACCGTTTTGTAAATCAAGCGTTGCTCCGCGTTATTCTTCGGAATCGTCACCATGCAAAACACCTCCGTTTTCTTTATTATAAAGTGAGAAAATGCGTTTGTCAATTGACAAACGCCGCAAAAACGGCTACTATTAACACCGAAAGGGCGTGATTTCGTGACACCGTATATTTTAGCATCCGCTTCGCCGCGCCGACGGGAAATTTGTGCGCTGGCGGACATTCCCGTGGAGATCATCCCCGCACCCGACGGGGTAGAGCCGCCGCCCGACCCCGCGCTGTCGCCGCAGGAGGCGGTGCTTCGCGTGGCAAAGGCGAAGGCGGAAGCGGTGGCGTGCGACCGTCCCGACCGCATCGTCATCGGTGCGGATACCACCGTGTGGCTGGGTCGCGAGCCGCTCGGCAAACCCGCCGACGAGGGAGAAGCCGCGGCCATGTTGCGCCGCCTTTCGGGCAACACCCATCAAGTGGTCACCGCCGTGTGGGTATGTTCACCCCAAAAGTGCGCGGGATTTCACGACACCGCCGACGTCACCTTTTACCCAATGAGTGAAGAGGATATCGCCGCCTATATCGCCACGGGCGAACCGATGGACAAAGCAGGGGCGTACGGTATCCAAGGGAAAGGCATGGTGTATATCGAAGCCCTGCACGGGGATTTTTACACCGTGATGGGCCTTCCGGGTGCCAAACTGAAACGCTTTTTAAAAGCGTTTGCCTAACCGTCACACCGCACATAAAAAGGGGACGATCGTGCGATCGTCCCTTTCTAAAAACCGTTTTTTCATATAACCAATGGTTTTTTTTACTCGTTTTTTCCATAGACAAACACACCCCCTTTTTGTATAATCAAACCGTAAAGGAGTGGTTCTCATGCGTATGATCCCGATCGAAAAAACGTTAGCCGCTTGGAGGGCGTTTGATACCGCAGATACCGTCGTGGGGTGTGCCCCTTACGGTAACGGGCATATCAACGATACCTTTTTGGTGAGTGGTGCAGAAGGCAAACGGTATATTCTGCAGGCCATCAACACGAACATTTTCAAAAAACCGGACGAAGTGATGCACAACATTCAAAAGGTGACCGCCTTTTTGCGAAACGTCACTGCCGACACGCGGCGTGTGCTGTCCCTCGTATATACCAAAGACGGCAACGCATATCACACCGATGCCGACGGGCGGGCGTGGCGGGTGTATGATTTCGTGGAAGACTCGCTCTGTCTGGACACGCCCGAATCCCGCGAAGATTTTTACCAGTCGGCGATGGCGTTTGGTGAGTTTCAAAAGCAACTGGCCGCCTTTCCCGTGGAGGAATTGTACGACGTGATTCCCGATTTTCACAACACCCCCGACCGCTATCAAAAATTCCTACAGGCGGTGGAAGCGGACGTGTGCGGTCGCGCCGCAGGTGTGCAGAAAGAGATCGCGTTTGTCACCGCGCGCGCCCCGTTTTACAGCGTACTGGAAGACGCCTGCCGTGCGGGCCGTCTGCCGCGACGTGTGACCCACAACGACACCAAAATGAACAACGTCATGCTGGATAAAGCCACACGCAACGCCTTGTGTGTCATTGACCTCGACACCATCATGCCGGGGTTTTCGGTAAACGATTTCGGCGATTCCATTCGCTTCGGTGCCTCCACGGCGGCGGAGGATGAGCCCGATCTCTCGAAAGTCTCGTTGGATGTCTCGCTGTTTGAAACCTATGTGAAAGGCTTTTTGGCAGGATGCGGCGGAATGCTGACCGCGGCAGAGATCGACCTTTTACCGGAAGGTGCCAAGATGATGACGGTCGAATGCGGTATGCGCTTTTTGACCGACTATCTGCAAGGGGACACGTATTTTAAAACCAAGTACGACGACCATAATCTGGTGCGTTGCCGCACTCAGTTCAAGCTGGTGGCGGATATGGAAGAAAAATGGGACGAGTTGAAGGCTATCGTCCGAAAACACGGCTGAAAAAACGATTAAAAAGTCCGGCGTTTGCCGGACTTTTTTCGCAGCCCAAAGCGATGACAAAAATTTTGGTTGCCT
The DNA here is from genome assembly GCA_045591985.1 of Acutalibacteraceae bacterium. Taxonomy (GTDB): domain Bacteria; phylum Bacillota; class Clostridia; order Oscillospirales; family Acutalibacteraceae; genus SIG588. Next base: position 24,051 of record JAZNTV010000022.1, on the reverse strand, counting down.
TTTTCCGTCGTGCGTGCTACACTGAAACCATACTGTACGGGGAGGTTGTGTTATGGAGATCACCCATGCACCGCATTGGCAGGCGATCACACCGCGTGACCCGCGGTTTGCCCGTCCTGAGCCGTTGGTTGCCGGATACGTTCTTACCGATTTTCTAAACGGCGACGAAGAGGACTGTGCACCCATCATACAAGCGTTACTCGACCGCTTGCACGAAGCGGGCGGCGGTGCGCTGTATATTCCGGCGGGGGAGTACGACTGCCGCACCCCGGTCCGGGTGCCCATCGGGGTCACCGTTCTCGGCGATTGGGAACGTCCCGACGGGAAAAGCCCCATCACGGGCACGATCCTGTGCTGGCGCGGTCCTGCCGCTTCGGAAGGTTTTGATGACCCCCTCTTCGCACTCAGCCACAGCAGTTGCATACGCGGGGTCAGTTTTTGGTATCCCGCGCAACGGCTGGACGATCCCATTCACTATCCCGCCGCCGTTCGCAGCGTACATTGGTCCACTGTGCGGGAGGTCACCTTCATCAACGCGTGGGTGGGCATCACCCAGCCATACGGCGACTCCCCGTGTTACTACGATATCTACGGCACAGCGTTGTCTGCGTGCGTGTACGTCACAAAAGTGAGCGACATTCTGCGCATGGAACGCACCCACTTTTCGCCCGATTACTGGATCCATTCGGGCCGCTTCACCGAAGACGAAGCGGCTCTGCGCGCCTATCTGCTCACCCACGCCGACGGTGTGGTGTTTAAGCGCACCGACTGGTCGTATTACACCGATTCCTCGGTGGAAGGATTCCGCAACGGCGTGATCTTCGACGCAGGCAACTGCTACGGGCAAGGGTACAACGTCACGGTAAACCGATGCCGTTGCGGTATTCTTTCCCGCTTCACCCACGGCAACGGACAAGCCCTCACCTGCTGGCGGATCGAAAACTGTGAATACGGGGTGCGCATTCCCGCCGACGCCACCTTTTCCGCCGTGCTGTTTCAAGACAGTGTGATCGACGCCGTTCGGCCGCTTTGCATCGAACACAACTCCAAAACCTCGCTGATCGATTGCACCGTTCCCCGCGGGACAGTCACCGCCAACGACGGTATGCTTCTTTTGATGAATAACCGCTTACCCGCCGTCACACTCGCTCTTTCGGGCGGTTCTTCGCTTTCGGCGGTGGGGAACGCGGGCCTTGCGGAGGCTGACCTGCAGATTGCCGACCGCGCCACCGTCTGCTTTGACCCGACGCCGGCAGACATCGTCACCTTCCACGCCACGGAAAAACAGGCAAAGGCGGCAAGCGTGCAGACCCGTACCCCCGCCGAAAAGGCGGTCTACACCCCCGAAACGCTCGGCATTCCGCTCGACGCCAACGGCGAGACGGACGTTGCCGCCGCCTTAAACGCGTGTCTCAAAAAAGTGGCTGAAACAGGCGGTACGCTGTATCTGCCTGCGGGACACTACCGCTTGGAAAACACCGTGTATGTCCCGCGCGGGGTACAGTTACGCGGTGCCGCCGACCTGTGCCAGATGGCGTATAACACCGCGACGGTGCTGGATATGGCGCATGCCGCCTGCGGCGTGGTACTACACGAAGCCGGCGGGTTGTGCGCTCTCACCATCTGCCATGTACTGCAAACGGCAGCCGGTTGGCGAGAACACGGAGCACCGCTCGTCCACGATTTTGCGGTAGTGGCCCAAAACGCTCCCGACGCTTATGTGCAAAATGTCTCTTTTTTGAATGCATACAACGGCATTTACCTGGACGGTTGCGATCGCCACTATGTGGATGGGGTGGGGGGCACGTTTTTGCAATACGGTATCGTCGTTAAAAACAGCGCCGACAGTATCGTGCGCGACGTGCAATTAAACTATCAACCGTTGGTTCGCGGGCACGAATGGGCCGAGGAATTGTTATTACGCGGCGAGGAAAACGCCCACGCACGCAACTGCTTTTTTCAGCAAACACAAGAGAAAAGCGACATCTTCACATTTGACAACGTCCGTGACGAAACGGTGTTCGGCTGTTTCACCTATCTCGGCGGAAGAGCGTTGGTATTCGACGGCGACACCACCACCGCCACCGTTATCGGTTTCGGCGGAGACTACGTCAGCACAGCGGTGGATATCCGCGGCGGCGAACGTATTCAATTGGTAAACACCCAGTCCACTGCCTTCGTATACTCGTCGTACACCGGTACCCGTATCGACGACGTGTACGACCTGCGTCTGCGGGAAACCTTCCGCGGCACGGTGGAAATGGTGAACGCGTCACCGCGGCAGTTGCCGCAGGCAGTCTTTCTGGTGGAGGGCGGCACACTCAAGGTGACCAACTTAAATGTGGCGTGCGGCATTCCGCACACCGACACCCACATCGAAAACGCGGTGTTCTCCCGCGTGACGGGCGAAGGCACGCTTACCGTCTGCGGTATGTTACAATACAGCCCCAACCTCACCGCCGAAGATATCTCGATGATCAACGGCGGATTTTGCGGCAGCCGTGCCTTTATCACAGCAAAAAATATGATGAGATCCACCGAACGGTTTGGGGAATAAACGAAAAAGTCCGGCAAATGCCGGACTTTTTTCGTAGGATAAGCAGTAAGTTTAGAGGTCACTGCTCACCCTAACCGAAAGCGAGAGGGGGGTACGCCGTAGCGTTGTTTGAACACCCGCGTGAAATAGCGCGCATCCGAAAACCCGCACTGTATCGCCGTTTCGGCGACCGTAACGTCACCGCCGGTCAGCAACTGCGCCGCGCGTGACAGCCGCAATTCGGAAAGATAACGGCAGGGGGATTCACCGCATCGGGCACGAAACAGACGCCGCAACTGCGAGGGGGATACCTGCACGGCGGCCGCCACTTCTTCCACCGAAAGGGCCGTATCGCCGTACCGCTTCCGAAACAGTGCACATGCCGCCGTATACGCACCGTCCTCCGCATGCTCATCGCGTGCGCACGCCACCAATATTTGCATCAGCAAGGCGTCTGCCTCCACCCGAAAGCCCAGCGCCTGCCGTTCCCATACGGCGAGTAATCGACACAGCAGACCGCACACTTTTTCGGGGTGACGAAGCAAACGGTCGTAGAACTGTGTATATAACGGGACATCGGTCGAAAAGTGCACAAATATCATCTCGTTCTCTTCGTAACGCGCCGTGTAGGGCGTGCGTTGCGGCAACAACGTTACGTGATTTTCAACCGAACACACATACACGTTTCCCACCGTCAATTCCGCTTTGCCACTCAGCCGAAAGGCCAAGGAAATGAACGGCATACCGCCGCATTTACGGATTTTCTCGTCGTGAATCTCGGTGCGAACCACCGCCACGGTATGACAACGGATAGTTTCGGGAAGCGGGAACATATCATCACCTCGTTTTGATGATAGCGCCTTCGCCCGCTCTTGTCAAGTATATGCGCGTTTTCTCCACCTTTTTCGAAAAACGGCACTTGCCGTACGGCCGATCCCGCTCTATACTGAAAACAGAAACCGAACAAGGGGGAAGGTATATGCATACACCCGTTACCGCAAACGACATCCGTCTGATCCCGTACAGTCCCGCTTACGAACGGGATGAACTGGAAATTCGCGTGCAGGTGCACGGCAACGGTGCGGTGGCAATTCCGCTCGCGTTGGACGGCGAGCCGCTTACCACCTTGTACGCCACCGTGCAAGACGGAGAATACACTTTGCTCACCTTTCGCTTACCGCTCGCGGGACGGGCGGGTCAACACACTCTGCAAGTAGGCGAAGCCTCTGTCCCGTTGACAGTGTTGGGAGAAGACCCGTTACCGTTACTCGACGGCGGTATGTTGATGCTCGGCCCACCCAACGACCGCGACGGATGCGATTTTTACCGTGAGGCTTCAAAAGCGTATACCGACGAAGATTGGAAACAGTACATCATTCATATGGCGAAACTCGGTATGTCTTGCATTATCGTTATGGTGTCCCATCAGTATTTGACTTTGGAACGCCGTGAGATCACCGCACACTATCCCTCCGCACTTTACCCGCATTCCGACGTTGCGGCAAACGACCCGTTAGCTGCCGTTTTGCAGGCGGCGGGCGAAAACGGTATGCAGGTGTTTTTGGGGCTCGGCAATATGTACGGTCACAACGCCACTCCCGTCGAAGCGCAAGAGATCTATGAACGGTATCACACCTATCCCGCATTTTACGGGTGGTATCTGGCAGAAGAGTTCGGTATGAACGCAGAAGACCTGCCCCGCTGGGAACGGTACAAAGAGATCGTTCCCACTTTGCGAAAACTGGCCCCCGCTATGCCGGTGCTGGTGTCGCCCTACTGCGCCCCGTGTAAAGAATTCGGGGAATATCTCAAAACCGATGCCGATGTGGATATTATCATGCCGCAGGATCAGTGCCGTTCTTCGTGGGCACCGCTCACCTTCAGCGAGAAGTTGTTCCGTGATCTTGAAAACGTGTGCCGTGCGGCAGGCAAACACGCGTGGGCAAACTGTGAAGCGTTCGATTGGATCGGTAATCTGCAAGCCACCTCGTTCAACGGGCAGGGAAAATACCTCACCGCCCTCTACCTCGGCGGCGGCATAGAAGGGCGAAACGGTTTTGATAAGCAGTTGCGTACCGTTCGCCCGTATGTAGAGAAAATCTCCACCTTTATGCTGAACGGTTTCTTCGCACCGCCCGCCGTCAAGCCCATCTGCGGCGGTGCGGCGGCACTGAAACAATATCTGGATTACATTGCGTATCGTGAGAAAATAATGAAATAAAGAAAAAGACGGTCTCCCGACCGTCTTTTTCACTTTATCCACCATGCGGGGGTGAGTTCACCAAGCGTCATAACCCGCCCCGTTTCATAATCCATCATAATTTCAATATCGCGATAGTGCCCCGCCATCAGCTGTACCATCAACTCGCGGCACGCGCCGCACGGTGCGCCGTTCGAGCCGTCAGGCAAAATACAAAGAACCTTGTCGATCTCGTGTTCCCCGTTCGTTATCATATTAAAAATGGCGTTGCGCCCGGCGCAGATGCCGAGTGTGGAACAGGTGTCGATACACACCCCCGTGTAGATGTTGCCGCTTTTCGACAATATCGCCGCTGCCACTTCGCCGCAGGTGACATACTCCGAAAGGCGCCGCTCGTTCAGCACCGCTTTGGCGGCTTCGTACATCGTTGCCCAGACAGTATCCATGATGGTCTCCTTTGTTTCACCCACGAGGGGGAAGTGTCGGTTTGATTATAGCACACATTTTGTGACGGTGCAACCCGTCCGTTGTACGACCGACCGCTCACCCGCAAGTGCGCAACGTAGGGACCGGCGTCCTCGACGGTCCGCGTTGAAAGAACCGTAAACCAATGACGCGCCTTGTAGGTGAGCAGGTCAAGTAGGAAACTCGAATCAAAGTCGCGGGGTTTGACGACTTCCGATGCCCCGTTCCGCACAAACTTGCCTTTGCAATTGAATTTTACTTGATTACAAAATAACAATAATCCAGAATTACATTTCCGCTTGCATCCGGTGTAGTATAACGAGGGCACAGACAGTTTTCAAAAGACCAAATGGCACCGTTTTCATCCCGCCATATTTGCATGCCGTTTTCTGCAAGTTTCTGCTTACAAGCGGCAGTGTCATGGACTTCCTCTTCTTTTCCGTATATCCAACAAGTGCCCAAACTCAAGTCTTTAAAATCAATGTGTACAAACCCTTCGGGAACGGGTGTGTTTTCAGGAGTAAGCATACCTATATAGTAAGCAAACGGGTCTCCTTCGCTTCTCCTTTCAACGCCGATGTACCCACCGGCATTTTCCCACAGCGAAAGAACGGTATCTGTCCCCCCCATGCTCTGTTCGAGAAGATCGAACCACCCATTCTGCCACCATTCTCCCCAATGTCCGAAGTCGTCGTACTTCTTTCCGATAAACCGCATTGTAGGAATATTTTCTTTGAATACCTTAATGATTTCAGCCACGAAAAAGCCCTCCCTCGTTTTACGTCTGTAATTGAGAGTATAACATGTTTTTTGCTATCCTGCAACACGTACGCTGTTTTACGGATAGCCGCTACTTTGTGGCGGAATCGTAAGGGAGGGTCTTTCCTTCCCGTGAACACGGACGGGTCGGGAGACCCGTCCCTACGAGGTTGCCGCGGGTTATGTACTATTTCTCTTGCAAAACGCGCTGCGTTTTGCGGCGTGCCTGAAGGGATTCTCCTCTCACGAGCGCAACAGTCCACCTTCGCGCTCTTTTAGGTTCGTGTTTATTCAAGTCGCTATCGTTTCCTCTTGCGGTGCCCAAAACCGGCGGGCGCGGCTGTCTCCGCTGCCGATTTTGACCGCGGCGCCAACCCTTGCTCACTGTATCCGCCACCGGCGGCGCTCGCAAGCGTTGCATTTCGAATCCCTTCAGAGCCAAGAACAGAAAAAGACCACCCTGTTAGGGTGGTCTTTTTCTGTTTGGCGTGCCTGAAGGGATTCGAACCCCTGACCTTTTGATTCGTAGTCAAACACTCTATCCAGCTGAGCTACAGGCACATTTGGTTGTCCGTTCGGACAGCATAGACGATTATAGTAGGTTTTAGGGCAAATGTCAAGCCTTTTTTTCAAAATTTCAAAATTTTTCTTGACAAAGCCGTTTTCGAGGGGTATACTGGCGGTAAGATTTGCGACAAGGGGTGCTGACATACCGTCGGCTGAGAGAGGTTTCACCTCAACCCTGAACCTGATCCGGATAATGCCGGCGGAGGGATAGTCCACGGGTACAACCCGAGCTTTGTGATAGTGTACAGATCCAAAGTGCGTCCCTCCTTCGTCGGTGGGACGCTTTTCTTATGCCCATCACAAAGAAGGAGTTGTTTGTCTATGTCAAAAACCAATCGAGGCGGGATCAATCCCCGTATTCTGCGCTTAACCGAAGGCGCTGTCATGTTAGCGCTTGCCACCGTGCTGTCGCTCGTCAAGCTCATCGATCTACCGTATGGCGGCAGTGTTACCGCCGCTTCGGCAGTGCCGCTCATTCTACTCGCCTATCGCCACGGTATTGGATTCGGTACTTTTGCGGGTCTTGCTTACGGTCTGTTGCAACTCGCATTTTCCTCTTCGCTATCCTATGTCACCGGTTTTTGGTCGGTGGCGGCGGTGTTGGTGTTGGATTTCATCGTGGCGTTTGCGGCGGTGGGACTGGGCGGAACCTTTCGTCGCCTGAAGAACCAGCCGCTTGCGCTCGCCTGCGGCGCGGTGTTGTACGGCGCTGTGCGCTATCTGTTGCACGTCGTCTCAGGTGCGACCGTGTGGGCCGGTATTTCGATCCCCACGGCGGCGGCACTTGTCTACTCGGTGGGGTACAACGCCACCTATATGATCCCCGAAACGATTATTGCCGCAGCGGCGGCGTATTTCCTCGGCTCGGTGCTGGATTTCCGCGGAGACATTCCCGCCCGTTTAACCACCGCCCACACCCGCGGCGCGGGTTGGCTCACGGCCATCATGGTCGGTGCACCGATCGCGGCGGTAGTATACGATATCATCGCCGTTTTCCCCCATGTACAGGACCCCGAATCGGGTGCCTTCACCTTTGCGGGTCTTGGTGCCGTAAACTGGACTTCGGTCTGTCTCGTTACGGGTATTGCCGTTGTGATCGCGATCGTCATCGCTTGCATTACCCGCAAAACCTATAAGAAGGAGGCATAACCATGCCGCACTGGGAGTGGTTGGGAGAGGAGATCGGCGTTTTTACTACCGCCGACCATACCTTCGGTGCCGATGCACTGAAACTCGCCGCCTTTGTACCGTCGGGCCTCGAAACCGTTTGTGAATTCGGCACAGGTTGCGGCGTGATCGCTTTGCAACTGTGTCATCAGGCGCAAGTCGATGCCCACCCGTTGCCGCAGGTGACCGCACTGGATATTCAACCCGCCGCCTGTGACCTGGCGACACAATCGATCACCCGAAGCGGATTGCAAGATCGTATCACGGTGTTGTGTGCCGACTGGTGCACCGCCCCCCTGCCTATCGGTGCCTTTGATGCGGTCGTTTGTAACCCACCGTATTTCCCGCCTGCAACCGGTGGAATCAGTCTCAACGAGGCACGTCGTATCGCGCGGCATGAATCTTCGCCCGCCGCCTTAGGTGAACTGTGTGCGGCGGCGGCGCGGGTGTTACGGTACGGCGGTCGTTTTTTCCTTTGCCACCGTCCCGAACGACTGGCCGACCTTTTGGCCGCTTTGCGCGCATCCGATCTGGAGCCGAAACGACTGCGTTTGGTGCAGCACGATGCCGATTCCTACCCCTATCTTTTGCTGTGTGAAGCCCGCAAGGGCGGCAAACCCGGGTTGGTATGTGAACCCGTTTTAGTGGGGTAGATATTTGGAATGACGGCGTTTTGTAATATTGCTATTTGTTTATACGAATTGTAAATAGTTTTGAGCGTTTTTCTCACCTTGAAACCACATTATAAAACGGTCGGAGAATATCCGACCGTTTTCATTTTCCCGCGCGGTATATGCGCGGTGTTACTCCGCAAAAATCCTTGAACACGCGGTTGAAGGTGTTGAGAGAGGCAAAACCCGCCTCATAAGCAACGTTGGCAATGGTAAGCCCCGCCTCCTCCGATCGCAAGAGCGCACAGGCCGCCTCTATCCGACGGGAGGCGAGCAGAGTGCGAAAATTCATATCGCTCATACTGCCGATGACTGCCGACAGATATTTCTCGTGATATCCGAGTGCCGCCGCCATAGCGGAGAGGGTAATATCGCGGTGGTAGTTTTCATCAATGTATGTCAGTACCTCGCGATACGGCAGATTGCGCTTGCGCTTCGTTGGCGGTGTCCATGTCGTCTGTCGTAAAAAAGCATCGGCCACGGTATTCAGCAACGCCGTAAACCGCACGCCGTCGTCGGGGCCGGTTTCGCCGATCGCGCGGAACGCCCACTGCACATCCTGCGCATCGAACACGGGGGTGGCGGGTTGGCGGTCACCGAACGTTTCAAACAAGCAGGGGAGAAAATCGTTGGAACACACCACACACAGCACACGGCTGTGTGTTTCCGCCGTGTAGGCGTGTACGGTATGGGGCAGAATGAAGGCGGCGTGACCTGCCGCGACTTCCCATTTTTGTCCGTCGGCATACATCGTCATTTTCCCTTCCTGCACATACAGCCATTCGCTGAAGCGGTGCAGATGGGCGTGAACGACGTAGTCATCGTGCCAACCATACCGGCATTCGTAATGTTTTCCGCAATTTTCTCGTTGGTAAACCGGAATACCGCTTTTCATGCCGTTCATACCATCACCTTACCTTTTGGGGATATTTTACGCTGTTTTGGCTTTTATGTCAATCGTTTTCTTCTTATAATGGGAATAGGGAGAGCAGTGAAACCCAAACCCGCCGCACAGCGGGATCTTTCGGCGCTTTTGCTACACTCACATCGCCAAGGCGCTAAGGAGGCAAAAATATGACAAACCGTTGGAGTAAAGAACGCGCATGGGAATGGTACCGTGCGCAGCCGTGGATCCGTGGGTGGTGCGGATATCCCTCAAACTGTGTGAACCGTATTGCCATGTGGCAACAGTACAACCACAAAGACGTTGCTGAACAGATCGAATACGAATTTCAACTGGCGCAAAAGACCGGATATAACGCCACACGTACCCTGATACAGTTCGAGGTGTGGTATCATGAGCACGACAGTTTCATGGCAAACTTGGAAGAGTATATCACTCTTGCCAACAAATACGGCATCAAAGTGATGTTGGTGCTCGGCAACGACTGTTGTGTGCCGCGCGACTTGTACCGGGCGCCGCAATTCGGGGAACAATCGATCGATTGGGGATATCACAGCGGTATTCGGCGCGGCCCGCACGCAGGCGGACATATTGCCATGGGATATTTGCCGATCGACGATGCCGCCTATACTGCCGACCATTACCGCATGGTGGACGAGATCGCGGCTAAATACGCCCGCGACCCACGTGTGCAGGCGTGGAACATCTGGAACGAAGTGGGCAACTCGCACCGTGACATGCACAGCGTACCGCACATGGAAACGTATTTTGAGATCGTGCGTTCCCACGATCCCATTCAACCGTTAACGGCGGAATGCTATCTTTACGACGACAAATTAATGCCGTACACCCCCGCGGAACAGCGCGCGCTGGAACTCTCCGACGTGATCAGTTTTCACTGCTACTTACCGTTTGACCGCACGGTGCAGATCGTTGAAAACTTGAAAGAAACCTACGGTCGCCCCCTGCTTTGTACCGAGTGGTTACACCGCATCGGCAATCAGCGCGTGGAGGAGATCTTTCCGTTGTTTTATCTGGAAAACATCGGTTGCTACAACTGGGGATTGATACAAGGGTTTTCTCAGACCTATGAACCGCACGGGTGCTTTATGGAACAGATCGCCGACCCGAACTATCACGGCAACTTGCAGTTACACCTGTGGCAACACGACTTGTATCGCTTTAACGGCTTGCCCTATATCGCTTCCGAAATCGCGATAATACAGAAATTTGCCGCATTGGCGGATGCACGTTTTGCAAAACAGCACCCTGCAAACGCCTAATATTTATGGGGGTATCAATAGGGAACTAGGCTGTTTTTGTAATATTCTCATTTCTTTATACGGATTGTAAACGATTTTAAGAAAAAAGACTGCGTCATGGTTTATCCGCCGGAACGAGCGCCACAGCTCCTCTTGAAGAGGCAAGGCCGCTCCCGCTTGGAGGGCGGGCACTCTGTCAAGCGGATAAACGGGGCCCCTCCGGGGGAGGAAATTCACCGAGCACAGGCAAGGTCGTGAAAGGGGCAGACGGAAGAAACTTCAGGGTTTCTTCCGTCTGCCCCTCCGTCTTTTGTCTGCGGCACGATCCACCGCCCCTGACAAAGGGAAGGGCACACCGCACAGCGGAGGGGATCGGAAACGGATGTATCCCCGCATCGAAATAGTATGGCACTCTTTGCCGGTCTTTTTGCGCACTCACCATGCGACGTGACATAAAGAAGAACGGAGAAAGCGTTCGGCTTTCTCCGTTCTTTTTCTTTTTTATTCTTCCGTGGGGGTGGCCGTCTCCGCACCCACGTCGGCATCGCCTTCGTCGATGGGAGCGGCAAGCTCTTCGCCGTCTTCGTCTTCCGCACGCTCGGTGGTGACCAGCGACATAATACGGGTCTCACCCTGCATACGCATCACACGCACACCCTTCGACGGGCGGCGGCACTGACGGATCTCGTCTACGTGCATACGGATAACAATGCCGTCGGAAGAGATCAGAATAATGTCTTCGTCCTCTTTCACGGTACGCACCGCCGCCACCGCACCGTATTCGTCGGTATGGTAGTTGGTCAGGCCCTTACCGCCGCGGGACTGGATACGGTAATCTTCGAAACTGCTGAGTCGGCCGTAACCCGTTTCGGTCACGGTCAGCAGCAATTTGTGCGGATCATACAGTTCCATACCGACGACTTCGTCGCCTTCCTTCAAGGTCAACGCGCGCACACCGCGTGCCGTGCGACCGATGGCGCGGGCATCGTTTTCGTCGAAGCAGATCGCCATACCTTGTTTGGTCGCGACCATGAGTTTTTGATAGCCGTCGGTGAGCTGTACCCAGGCAAGTTCGTCGCCTTCGTCGAGATCGATCGCGATAAGACCGCTCTTACGCGCATTGGCATACGCCGACATTCTGGTACGCTTCACGATACCCTGGCGAGTAACCATACAGAGGAAACTTTCGTCGTCGAATTCCTTCGCACACACCATCGCCGAGACCTTTTCGTCTCCTTCGAGCGGCAGAAGGTTCACAATATTCATACCCTTCGATGTACGGCTGCCTTCCGGTACTTCGTAGCATTTCAAACGATACACTTTGCCGGCAGTAGTGAAGAACATCACCACATCGTGGCTCGAACAGAGGAACATCGTTTCGGTGATATCCTCCTCGCGGGTGGACATACCCTTAATACCGCGGCCGCCGCGACGCTGCGACTTATAAGTATCCGATGTCTGACGCTTGATGTATCCGCTGCGGGTGAGGGTAAGCACACACTCCTCCACGGGGATGAGGTCTTCAATATCCACTTCGCCCGACACCATCGAGATATCGGTACGACGCTCGTCGCCGTATTTGTCGCGCATCTTGAGACATTCTTCCTTCACGATGGCACGAATGCGCGTTTCGCTCGCGAGAATATCTTCGAATTCCGCAATGCGGGCGAGCAAGGCGGCGAGTTCGTCTTCGATCTTCTGCCGTTCGAGACCCGCCAAACGACCGAGTTGCATCTTCACAATGGCGTCGGCCTGCACATCGTCAAATTCGAACCGCTTCATCAAATTCTCTTTGGCAAGCGGCACGTCTTTGGATTCGCGGATGATGGTGATCACTTCGTCGATGAAATCGCACGCTTTCTTAAGCGCTTCCACAATGTGGGCACGCTCACGCGCTTTCTTCAAATCAAACATGGTGCGGCGGGTGATGACTTCACACTGGAACTTAATGTATTCTTCCAACATCTGTTTCAGATTCAGCACACGCGGCACACCGTCCACCAGCGCCAACATGATCGCACCGAAGGTGACCTGCATCTGGGTATAGGCGTACAGCTGATTCAGCACCACCTGCGGGTTGGCATCCTTTTTCAGTTCGATAACCACCTGCAATCCTTCACGGCTGGAATAGTCCACCACATCGTGAATGCCTTCAATACGCTTTTCGTCTGCCAACTCGATGATGGATTTCACCATCGCCAATTTGTTCACTTGATACGGAATTTCGGAAATGACAATGCGGAAACGGCCGTTTTGCATTTCTTCGATTTCGGTACGGGCACGCACCGTAATGCGGCCGCGGCCGGTCGCATACGCCGCACGAATACCCGAATACCCCATGATAACACCGCCGGTCGGGAAATCCGGACCTTTGATAAAGTCCATCAACTCAATGACTTCCGCATCGGGGTTGTCGATCAAATGGCAGATGCCGTCGATGACCTCACACAGGTTATGCGGCGGAATATTGGTCGCCATGCCGACGGCAATACCCGACGAACCGTTCACCAACAGGTTGGGGAAACGGGAAGGAAGCACACGCGGTTCTTCCAAACGATCGTCGTAGTTCGGATCGAAATCCACCGTTTCTTTTTCGATATCCACCAGCATATCGAGCGACATACGGCTCATACGCGCTTCGGTGTAACGATAGGCTGCCGCGGAGTGACCGTCGATCGAACCAAAGTTACCGTGACCGTCGATCAGCGGATAACGCAACGAAAAATCCTGCGCCATACGCACCATGGCATCGTATACCGACGCGTCACCGTGGGGATGGTAACGACCGAGCACCGCACCCACCGTGTCGGCACACTTGCGGTGCGGCTTATCGGGGGTGAGACTGTTTTCGTGCATGGTATACAGGATACGACGATGCACGGGTTTCAAGCCGTCGCGTACATCCGGCAGGGCACGCGCCACAATGACCGACATCGAATAGGCCAAGAAGTTCTTTTTCATGATCTTTTCGAGATCCACGTCGAACTCCTTACCCGTAGTGGTCTGTACTTCCTGCAAGTTCTGTTCGTCTGCCATAATTCAAACTCCTTCAAAGTTTATGGGAACGGGCGCTGTTGAAACAGCATCCATTCCAGTTGTTGACGATGGGTCGTGGCGGACCACGGCACAGTGAACACCCCCGCAGGGGTGAACAGCCGCACACCGTCGGATGTGCGTCGCGCATAAATGTCCGCCGCCGCTGCGAACAGTTGACCGTCCGTCCGCTCGATCAGCAACCCTTCCGATGTGAACGAAAGTGCCGAAACGGGCGAGCGGTCGGCGTCTGTCCGCCAATGTACTATCGCAAGCGATGCGGCAAAGAGTGCCGCAAAACACGCGGTAAACAAGATCAGATAATCGAGAAGAAACAGCGGTGTTATTTCAAACAACACCGTGAACATGCCGCCCATGACCAGTGACACAGCAAACAACCACGGCAACAATCCCCGCGGCCATACCATACCGTGCGATTCTTCGTGATAGGGTACACGTTCGTAGCATATGGGCGGTTCGGTGGAAAAGGGAGGCGGCGAGGGTTGCTCGCGACGAGCGATAAACCGCTTTTCCTGAAATTGTCGCTCGGGTGGAACCGCACGCACAATATGTTCGAACATCGTCTGCGCTTCCCAAGGAGTAACATCACTCGCTGCCACGATGATGCGCGCCTTCCCGTTTTCTATAAAAAACCAGTCGCTGTTTTCCACAAAACGGGTCTCGTTGTTGAAAACAACGGTCTGCCGCCAACGGGCAGATGACTGCTCGATGCGGTCCGGATAGACGACGGTCGTCACTCCGCCTTTCATCGCGGCCAGATACAAGCGGCGGGCATACAGATCCTGCCGCCAAGCGGTCTGTTTGCGATAATGTCGCCCGACCAATGCCACCGCGAAGGCAACTATCATCATACCCCAAAGAAACGCCCCTTCGGCCGTACCCACATACAGCGTTGCCAAACTCGCCGCCGAAAGACCGAATATGCCAAGCAGCAAGGCGCCCGCTATCATGATCCAACGGGTGGGGTGCTCCTTTTTTCGGGTTGCCGAAAAGGCGTATTCCGAAAGACCGCTTCCGTATACCGCGATCGGCAACGGCGGCGGCACGTCATCCGACGGCGGCGTAAGCGGCAACGAGACCGGCGCCGCATAACGATAATCCATAGTTGCTCCTTTCGCCGACGATCACGTCGAAATGATCTTTTGTAACGCCGCAATTTGCCATGGTGTGAGCACACGACGGGGCACACACAACGACAATTCGGCACCGAAATCCAAATTGAAGTAATGGACCGTTTCTTCCGAAGCGGTAAGTAACGTATAGGGGAACGTCCCTTCGATACGACCGTTTTTTACCGTCACACTCTCGGCGGTGAAGGTAAGGTGCCACGCGGATTGCCGTGCGTGATCATACCGACTGCCCGCCACACCGCGCATCAAAACGGGAAGGATCATACTATCGAACAGCGCCGCCGTCACACCGATGATCAAAAACGACCACGTGACCGCCACACCCATTTGCAGTATCCATACCGTGACCCCGCAGACCATTAGAAACAAGCCG
This sequence comes from Acutalibacteraceae bacterium, assembly GCA_045591985.1. Classification (GTDB taxonomy): domain Bacteria; phylum Bacillota; class Clostridia; order Oscillospirales; family Acutalibacteraceae; genus SIG588. The sequence continues at coordinate 8,963 of JAZNTV010000022.1, read as the reverse complement.
ACGGGAATACCCCAGCCAAGCGAAGGCAGGCGGTGTGCTGCCGATGAACAATACTCGTCTTTGGTGAGTAACACACTGACGCTAAACGTTTCCAATATATTACCCCCTTATCTTTTTGTACTTGCGGGCAAAGGTAAACCGCAAAAACTCGATGGCGTTGCCGTCGGTGGGAACGGCGTTTTTGGGAATTGCCAAAAACGTGCCGTCTTCGCGTTGCAACACAAACAACGCACGGGTCTCGACCATGCGGGAAAACAGGGCATACGGTTCTTCCCAACGGCAAGTTTCACCCGCATATTCCAACATATCTTCCCACAATGTGATCTCTACCGTGGGAAAGGTTGCCGCAAACACTGCATAATTTCTTGCCGTCGTGCGTTTGAATGCATGGCGCATCAAACAAAGCGTGGTCAATGCGATCACACCGCCCGTCAGCAACAATACGATTGCTACCCACGGATAGGCGATCATGGCACCCGCCAATATCAGCGTAAGCGCTACCAACAGCACAAACCCCGCCCATACGTTGCGTAACTGCCCGCCGCCAAGTGAGGCGATGCGCGCCGCAGCGGCGTATTCCTCTGCGGTGATCGTTGTGCGAAACACCGCGCGAGGAGACGCGGAATTGGCCATATCCATTCTCCTTTACCAAATATTTTCTGTAATATCAAACAGTTGTTTTACCATAGGTTTATTTTTTAAATATCCTTTTGTCCACCGTTCGAAGGCAGCGGGCGCATGAGTCTGCTCATAGCGCTTCTCATCCAGATAGGTTTGCATAAACGCCATCTTTTCTTCGGTGGATAATGCGTAATTTTGCAACACGTTCCACTCGCCTTCATATACCGAACGCAACGCGCGGGTATTTTCCCGCCACACGTCCATTGCGGGTGGAATGGGTGCAAACGAAGCGATCGTTTCGCCCTGGAATGCCAGAAAACATTTGGCCATATGATATTGCCCCGCGGCATTGGGATGGGTGCGATCCGGACCGAAAAACACCTGTTTTTGCATCTCTTCAGCCATATCATCGTGAATTTCACAAAGGGGGCAGTTTTTTGTACGGGCAAAGTCGCGCACAAAGGCTGCATAGGCCGCCACCATTGCATAGCATCCACGGGAAACCGCACCGTCGTTCGGTTCGTATTCCGCATAGGGAACAGGCGTACAAAGAATCATTTCGGCACCGATGGCCTTTAGCTTTTGATACATTGCTTCAAGATTACGGCAATAGGTATCATAGCGTTCTTTCAGCGCTGCAAAACGCGCGGCTCCGCGCGGCATTTCAAGCAACCACGGACCGGCATCGTTTACCGCCAGCATGACCACCGCATGGGTGGGACGACGGGGAGCCACGTCATCGTTGAAATATTGCAACAACCCCGTAAGGGTGCAACCCGAAACGCCGTTGTTGTAAAAACGAATATCTTCGTGCGGATAGCGATCGTGATAATGCGCAGCGATACGTGCCACGTGTTCGTTTGCCGCGGTGATACTGTCGCCGATAAAACAGACACGATCCCCATCATGAAAACGCAGACTCATCGCGCGGCCTCCTCTTCTATCTTTTGCCACCAATCATCGCTTACCGCACGGCGGGGAATCACGATCCATTGACGATCCACTTGCCACAACACACACGTTTTTACACGGCGGAAGGCGGCATTTTGCCACGCGATCGTGTGGTTTTCCACCGCAATGGACTCTTCGGTAAAAGAAAGTGTGATCGGTGTTTTTTGGGTTGCGATCGCCCGTGCTTCACGCCGAAATTCGACCAACGGCCACACCCATTGGACAACAGCCAACAGCGGTAACACCGTACCGCACAACACGGTGACGGCATCCGCCTTTCCGCAACACAGAGCAATCAGCGACGGCAGACCGAGCACCAATAGTAACACTGTCTGTGCTATCAGCCGTGTATTTGAACGACGTGTGTGCCACAGAGCACAAAACACCTCGTTTTCATCAAGAATATAGGTTACGGTATCAGACATCGAGATTCTCCACGTAGCGGGCGTTCTTTTCGATAAACTCACGGCGGGGTTCCACCTTATCGCCCATCAAAATGGTAAACGCTTCGTCGGCCGCGGCGGCATCTTCAATGGTCACACGGAGCATGGTGCGGAACGCGGGATCCATTGTGGTTTCCCACAATTGTTCGGGATCCATTTCACCAAGACCTTTGTAGCGCTGGATATCCGCATTGCCGCCGAGTTCCGCAATGAAGCTGTCTCGTTCTTCGTCCGAGAAGGCATAGCGTACCTGCTTTCCCTTTGATACTTTATACAGCGGCGGCTGAGCGATGTACACGTGCCCTTCATCTACCAACGGACGCATGAAGCCGAAGAAGAAGGTGAGCAGCAAGGTGGCAATATGAGCACCGTCCACATCGGCATCGGCCATGATGATCACCTTGCCGTACCGCAGTTTGGAAATATCAAAATCGTCGCCGATACCGCAACCGAGCGCAATAACCACGGGAATCAACTTTTCGTTGCCGTACACCTTATCGAGTCGGGCTTTTTCCACGTTCAACATCTTACCCCATAACGGCAAGATCGCTTGATAGTTACGGTCACGACCTTGAATCGCCGAACCGCCTGCCGAATCACCCTCGACGATGTACAACTCGGTACGGGCAGCATCGTTCCAGATACAGTCGGCAAGTTTTTCGGGCATGCGTGTAGAGGCAAGACCGCTCTTTTTACGGGCGGCTTCGCGCGCCTTTTGTGCTGCTTCGCGCACGCGGGCCGCGTTGATGGATTTTTCAAGAATGCCTTTGGCCACCGCCGGATTTTCTTCCAAATAATCCGCCAACTTTTCGGTCAGCAAGGAGTTGACCAACGTAGTCATGGAAGTGTTACCGAGTTTTGCTTTGGTCTGCGATTCAAACTGCGCATCCTGCAACTTGACCGAGACCACCGCGGTAAGACCTTCGCGCACGTCGTCGCCTTTCAAATTCGCATCGGCTTCTTTCAACATACCGTGGCGGCGGGCATAGTTGTTCAAAATACGGGTAATACCGACTTTAAACGCATTTTCATGGGTACCGCCGTCTACCGTGTGCATATTGTTCGCAAACGAAATGATATTTTCGTTGTAACTGTCGTTATATTGCAAGGCCACTTCGGCAAACGAATCATCCGCACTCTTGCTCAAGTGGATCACTTCGTTATGCAACACTTCGTAACCGCGCGTCTTATTCATATATTCAACAAACGAAGAAATACCGCCTTCATAACAGAATTCTTCCGTCTTTACGTTGTCGGCATCGCGGGAATCCGTAAGCGTGATACGTAACCCTGCATTCAAGAACGCCTGCTCGCGCAAGCGCTTTTGCAACACTTCGTATTCGTATTCGGTAGTTTCGGTGAAGATGGTGGGATCGGCCTTAAAACGAATGAGTGTACCGTCGCCGGTGGATTCACCGATGACCGTAAGGTCGTTCACGGCGTTACCGCGCTCGAAGCGCTGGGCATACACCTTACCGTCACGCGAAATTTCCGCTTCCATAAATTCCGAAAGCGCATTCACAACCGAAGAACCGACGCCGTGCAGACCGCCTGCGACTTTGTAACCGCCGCCGCCAAACTTACCGCCCGCGTGCAAAACAGTCAACACCACCGTGACGGTGGGCAGACCCATTTCTTCGTTCATACCGACCGGAATACCACGACCGTTATCCCGCACAGTGATCACGTCACCGGGCAGGATCTCCACATTGATATCGGTACAAAAACCCGCCAACGCTTCATCGATGGAGTTATCCACGATCTCAAACACCAGATGGTGAAGACCGCGCGGACCGGTCGAACCGATGTACATACCGGGGCGCTTTCTGACCGCCTCCAAGCCTTTTAACACTTGAATTTGACTTTCGTCATACGCCTCATCCGCGGCCGTTACGTCCTGTTCTTGTAACGCCAATTCTTTCTCGTCCATTTATTCCATTCCTTTCTTCATCCGTCGCCGCAACGTGGCGGCAGATACCTGTGTGATGTATACCGTTTCACTGCCGTCTTCTTCCGAAACGACAACGTAGGCTTTCGGCAGTTCGTACGACACGGTATACACACGGCCGCCTTTTTCCGCATCCGCCAAAAAGCGGCGGGAAATTGCCGATTCGGTGGTCTTTTCCATATCAAAAATACCAACGATATCACGGGTGCGGACCACCACATCCCCGCCAAGGTGCAGATACGGTGCGTCGGCCATCAGTAATGCCCCTTGTTATCGAGTTTATTTAAATCGTTACGATAGCGCTCGTTGATCTTGCCGATCTGTGCCATACAGAGTTTCGCGGTAATGGCAAGCCCGATGATACTGCCGATAAGCCCTGCGACCGCCGCTTGCAAACCGAAGATCGCGATCAACGCAGCGGCAACACCCACAATAGCCACCATAATGCCAACCATAATGAGTAACCAATTTCGCTTATCCTTTTTTGCACGCTCATCTATCGCACGAATTTGTTCTTCTCTTGTTTGTGCCATCGTCATTCTCCTTATTCTGCAAGTATCTTACCGTCTTCCACACGAAAACGGGCACCGCCCGCCATACGCATCACCGAAGACGGTTCACAACAGGTGATGAACACCTGAACATCGGTTAAATGATTGAGTAAATAATCCTGACGTCGCTCGTCAAGCTCACTCATCACATCGTCCAGCAGGGCAACCGGCGACTCTTCGGTCACTTCCCGCAGTGCTTCCGCCTCGGCCAACTTTAAGGCCAGCACCGCCGAGCGCTGTTGCCCTTGTGAGCCGTACACTTTGGCGGATAAACCGTTGATGGTCACATCAAAATCGTCGCGATGCGGCCCGACGGTGGAAAAACCGGCTGCAATATCTGCTGCACGGGAACGCAGTAACGCCTCTTCCAAGGCACCTTGCACCTCGTCTGTGGGAGCATTCCAGGGCAGATTCCCCGAAGGCAGATATTGCAGCGCCAACCGTTCCTGTTTACGGGACAATCCGTCGTAAACGGTCGCCGCCATCGGCGCAATATGGGCCAGGTATGCCCCACGTACCCGCAAAAGACGTGCTCCCGCGGCGGCGAGTCCCGCATCAAATACGGTGAGCAATTCGTCGGCACCCGGAACAGCACCTTTCCGAATCTCACGCAGCAGCGCATTGCGCTGGGTCAACGTACGGGCGTATGCGGCGATCGTACTCGTATATGTCGGGCGAAGTTGACAATATGCCGCATCTAAAAAGCGACGTCGTCCGTCCGGCCCGTCTTTGATAAGAGACAAATGTGCGGGGGAGAAGACAATACCGCAAAAACGCCCCGCCAGTTTGGTTGCCGGTCCGAGTTCCACACCGTTTAATATAGCTGTACGGCGCGGTGCAATGGTCACCGTGGCTTTTTGATCCCGTTCAGCAGCAAAAAATTCCAGTGTAAGTGTTGCTTTTTCTCGGCCGAAACCAATCATTTCCGCATCTTTTGCTCCGCGAAAACTGCGCCCGCCCGTAAACAGCCACAACGCTTCCAAAATATTGGTTTTTCCTTGTGCATTCGCACCGCAAAACAGGTTTACACCATCGGTCGGTGTGATATCGGTCGGACTTAAATTGCGAAACCCGTCCGCACACAGTCGTGTGACTTTCATGCGACCGCGACGGTATATACCGTATTTTGTCCGCTGATCTGTACCGTGTCGCCTTGCACCAATTTTTTACCGCGCATGGTACACACCGCACCGTTTACCAACACCTGTCCGCCTTGCACCAACACCTTGGCCTGTCCGCCGCTTTCCACAGCGGCACACAATTTTAAGAGTGCATCCAGACGAATAAACGGTGTATGTATTTCTACTGTTTGTTTCATCATGATCTACCTTATTTCTTCATACGCACGGGCAAAACGATAAACAAGAATTCTTCGTTACCCGAGGGCGGTACGATCTTAATGGGCGACAACGAACTGCCCAGTTCCAGCATCACTTCATCCGATTCGCTGTTTTTCAACGCATCCAACATAAAGCGGCTGTTAAAGGCGATCTCCTGCTTTTCACCTTGCATCTCACATTGAATAAGATCGTTGGCGCTGCCGATAGAGGACGTGCAGGATAAGGCAATGGTATTCTCTTCAAACGAACAGACCAGCGGCGACTTTACACGGTCGTTCACCACAAGCGACACACGTTCCACCGCATCGATCATCTCACGCGTTTTCACGCGTAACGTCGTCGTACCGGAAGCGGGGATCGCTTTGCGATAGGCTAAAAATTCACCGTCAAGCAAACGGGAGATCACCGCATAGCCGTCGATCTGCATTACAATATGACGACGACCGACCGCCATAAACACGGGGGTGTCTTCGTCGTTTGTCAACTTCAACACTTCGCCGAGCGTTTTTCCGGGCACAACGAATTTCATTTCTTCGGTCGCTTTTACCTGTTCGGTACGAATCGCCAAACGTGAACCATCCACCGAAACCAGACGAAGTGTGGAATTTTCCACTTCAAACAGCGTACCGGTATGAATCGGTTTACCGGAATCAAGCGGCGCTACTGCAAACAACGTTTGACGGATCATACCTTTCAGCACGTTTTGAGGAACCGAAAAGCCCATACCGTCCGATACCGAAGGCATTTCGGGAAAATCCGCCGCCGACATACCCACAATATTAAATTCCGCCGCGCCGCTGCGAATGGTAATGTTCAACTTATCATTTGCCGCAATGGAAACCATTTCATCCGGCAGACGGCGCACGATATCACCGAACTGTTTACAAGGTAACACGATCTCGCCGGGATCTTGCACCTGCGCTTCGATATTAGTGGTAATACCGATCTCCATATCGTAACCGGCAAGAAACAAAGAGGAGGTAGCGCGGATCAGGATGCCTTCCAAGGCAGGGATGGTACTGCGGTTGCTGACGGCGCGCGTCACGTTATTGACCGCATCGACCAGTGCTTGTTTTTGACAGAAAAATTTCATAGCGTATTCGTTCCTTTCGTCCGTGGTTTATAACATAAAACCATCTATCTTTTTAGATATAGTAATAGGGGCTGTGGAAAAGAGGGAAAACCTTTGAAAAGGAAGGTATAAAGAGGTTTTTCTTTTCCACGCGTTGTGAAAGGGATGTTTAAAAAGGTGAAAAACGTTTTCCACGGTTTTTAACATTGCACTCCACCGTTTAAAACCCGGGTGGAAAAGTGAAGAAAAAGTGGAAAATTATTGACTGGATACATTTTTGATAATATCCTTGATGAGACCTTTGTAGGCGTCGTCCGTTTCCATCATTTTTTCCACTTTTTGGATGGTGTACACCACCGTGGAATGGTCACGCCCGCCAAATTCCTGTCCGATGGCATCCATCGACATGGAACCAACCACTTCACGCACCACGTACATGGCGACCTGGCGTGCACGTGAGATGCCGGCTGAATGTTTTTTACCGCGCAGATCGTCCACCGTAACGTTCATTGTGCGGGACACTTCCGACATGATCTTATCCACCGTTACCGGTACCGGCAGCGCCGTGGAACGGATATCGCGAATAGCGTTTTGTGCCACCGCCAGCGACGGTTTTTCCCCCGCCAGCAATTGGTTGGCCATAATACGGCGTACGACGCCTTCCAACTGCCGAACATTGGTTTTTAACTGGGTAGCGATGTATTCACAGATCTCATCCGAAAGATCCAGCTGTAACAACTGCGCTTTTCGTTTTACAATGGCAATGCGCGTTTCCAGATCCGGCGGTTGAATGTCCGCCAACAGACCTGCCTCAAATCGCGAACGCAGACGATCTTCCAACGAAGAGATCTCCTTTGGCGGACGATCGGATGTCAATACGATCTGTTTATTGGATTGATGCAGTGTTTCAAAGGTGTGGAAAAATTCGGTTTGTGTGGATTCTTTACCCGCAATAAACTGAATATCGTCCACCAACAACATATCCGCTTTACGATATTTTTCACGCAATTCGGCGGTATGACCGTTGCGAATGGCCTCGATAATTTCATTGGTCATTGTTTCGGCTTTGGTATATATGATTTTAAAACCGGGATTGCGCATACGGATCTCGTTGCAGATAGCATACATTAAGTGGGTCTTACCGAGTCCCGATCCGCCGTAGATAAACAGCGGGTTGTAAATAGAGGAAGGTTCTTTTGCAACCGCCTGTGCCGCTGCGTGGGCAAATTGGTTGGAAGAGCCGACAATGAAGTTTTCAAACGAGTATTCGTATTCGGGAATACGCGCATCCATCAAACGGCGATTGATAACGCTATGTACATCGTTATTCTCTTCTTTCGGCGGTTCGGGAAAGGTATCGTCTTCGCCTGAGATGATGCGTACTTTAAGCGGTAATCCCATCACCTGCATGACCGCCTGTTCCAAACGGGCGGTGTAACAATCCAGGATAATGCCTTTTTGAAAAGCGGTTTCCACATACAAAACCAGGTTGCCGTCCTGTATCTCGCGCGCTTCCAACGGAGCAAGCCAGGTGTCGTAAGCCGTAACGCTGACTTCGGGCATAGCTTTTAATGCGGCTTGTATACCCGCCCAGACTTCATCGATTGATTTCATGGTTTTTCTCCTTTTTTATTTAAAAACGTGATATATCCATATACAGAAGTAAATTAGATACATATATATCTATATTATACCATATAATAGAGAATCTTTCAAGCGCTTTTTCTTCGATTGTTGAAAAAAAGAAAAGAAGAAAACGGCACATATACTAAATATTGTGGTTTTAAAAAGATAGAACCACAAGTCACAAAAAATTTCGCAAAATAAGTGAAAAATGGGTTGACTTTTTGAGGTGAGGTTTGGTATAATGTATCCTCGCAAGGCTGTCGCTTTACAGGCAGCCAATCCGGAAACCGAAAGGAGGGCGTAGTATGTTTCGTACCTATCAGCCCAAAAAGCGTCATCGTAAAATGGAACACGGGTTCCGTAAGAGAATGGCAACGGCGAATGGCCGTAAGGTGCTGGCTCGCCGCCGTG
>JAZNTV010000021.1:0-1704 GCA_045591985.1 Acutalibacteraceae bacterium | reverse complement strand
GACGCACAGATCGGACGTGAGGACAGCCCCGAAGAATACATACGTCGGCTTGTTCTTGTGTTCCGAGAAGTGCGCCGCGTTCTGACACACGACGGCACTTTATGGCTGAATATCGCAGACACCTATTGCGGGACGGGCAACAAGGGCGGCTATCTTGACCCGAAAAATCCCAAAGGCAGAAACGGTCAGAGTGTATCCCTTGCCCGTCGTGCGAGTGAGTGCAAGCAAAAGGATATGATCGGTATTCCGTGGCTACTTGCATTCGCTCTACGCGCTGACGGGTGGTATTTGCGAAGCGACATTATATGGTGCAAGGCAAACCCTATGCCTGAAAGCTGTAAAGACCGTCCGAGCCGTTGCTATGAACACGTCTTTTTGCTCACCAAGTCAAAGAAGTATTACTATGACGCGCTCGCCATAGCCGAGCCGATTGCCGAGGGTACGGCGGCAAGGTATAAAGGCGGGCGAAGTGCAAGCAGTAAATACGCCGAGGAAATCCCCGGACAAGGTAAGGTGCAAAAGCTCAATGCGGTGCGGGCGGCGGGTACGATCACCGACGCGGATATATCCCCTGTCAGAAACGCCCGCGACGTGTGGCACATCAACACCGTACCCTACAAGGGCGGGCATTTTGCCGCCTACCCGCCGAAGCTCGCGGAAAGGTGTATTTTAGCGGGCTGTCCGCGTGGGGGTATCGTTCTTGACCCCTTTTTCGGAAGCGGCACAACGGGACTTGCGGCAGTTAAGAACGACCGCCGCTATATCGGTATCGAGCTTAATGCCGAGTATTGCGAGCTTGCAAAAGAACGGATTGGAGGTGCGAAGCTATGAGCGAGCCGCAAAAGCCCAAAAGCTACCGCTTACAATTCACCGATGAAGAACGGGCAAGCCCAGAGCTTGACAAATATATCAAGAAATCGGAGAAAGCGGCTGACCGCTACGACAAGGCAAGTGCGGCTATCCCGAAGAAAAACAAAATTGTCAAGGAACGTACTTTTGACGAAGCAACGGGCAAGGCAAAAACACGGCTTCACTTTGAAAAGCAAGACAAACCACCGAGCGACGCAAGGGGCAAGCACAAAAGCCCTTTGCGCCCCGTCGCCCAAGCCGAACTGTACGTTCACGGCAAAATACACGAAGTTGAAAAGGAAAATTCGGGCGTAGAAGCGGCACACAAGAGCGAGGAACTTGCTGAGGGCGCGGCAAAGTACGGAGCGCGGAAGTTCAAAGAGGGCTACCACAGCCGCAAGCTCAAACCATACCGAGCCGCCGCCAAAGCCGAAAAAACGGCTATCAAGGCAAATGCAGAATTTAAGTATCAAAAGGCACTCCAGGATAACCCGCAGATTGCCGCGTCAAATCCCTTTTCCCGCTTTATGCAAAAACAGCGTATCAAGCGCGAGTATGCAAAGGCGGCGAAAAAAGGCGGTATCAAGTCGGCAAAGAAAACCGCTGAGAACGCGGGCAAAGCCGCAAAGAAAACGGCGCAAGCCACCAAAAGCACCGTTTCATTTGTAGCGAAGCATTGGAAAGGCATTTTGATCGGTATTTGTGCGCTACTGCTTTTCGTGATGATCTCGGCGGGCGTTACCTCTTGCGTATCACTCTTAACGGGCGGTATGTCAACCGTTGTCGGAAGCTCCTACGTTGCCGAGGACGCGGATATGCTCGGTGCGGAAGCCGATTACAAGGCAAAGGAAGCGG
>JAZNTV010000020.1:0-44695 GCA_045591985.1 Acutalibacteraceae bacterium | reverse complement strand
GCCTGCGGGCGGCTGATCCGCGGACGTTACACCCGCACATTGCCAAATCGTCGAAGGATTTTCGGACACGCCGAAAACGCCTCTAATGGTTTACGGAAGGGTTGTCTGTTCGGCAAAGAATATAGTCAATGCTCACGTCATAAAAGTCAGCCAATTTCACCAACGTTTCGGTAGGGGGAATGCGTTCCTCATTCTCAAACTTCGAAAGCAACGCTTGCTCGATGCCGGTTTTCATTTGCACGGCAATTTGTGTATATCCTTTCTTTTTTCGCAGTAATCTCAAATTATTCCTCATGCCCTCACCTCAATGACATTATGTCATAAACCCCCTTGACAAATATGACAAGTTGTCATACAATACAAGGGGGTGATGTTCTGCGACTGTTTTAAGGATATTGGACAGCCATCGCGGAGCATTGGTGATACCAACATTTTGAAAAGAGGGTAAACGATGTTTTGTAAAAATTGCGGCACAGAACTGCAACCGGGAACGACTGTTTGTTCCGGGTGCGGAAACCGTTCCGTCGAGGAGATAAACCGTACAACAGAAGATCTCACCGCGCAGGACGCCCCCATTGATTTGAGAGGACAATCCGAAGCGACCGCGCCGCTTGAAAAGAAGTATAAACCGTTGTTTTGGGCCGCTTTGATCTCGGCGCTATTGCTTTTGTTGATCGCACCGATCGGCCGTGTGTTCTTCTTCGTGGTGATGGCCGGCGAAGCCACTATGATGGTTCCCGCCCTGTTTATTGTTTCGCTGCCTTTTGTGGTAGCCAGTGTGGTGTTCATGTTGACAATTCGCAAAAAAGCGCGGCAGGAAAAACGGAAAACGGAAAAGAAAGCCGGCGCCCTCTTGTATACCATGACCTTCCTGTTAACCGCCATGGCACAAGTGGTCGGTTTTGCCCACGGATTTACCAAAGCCGACATCTTACCAAGCGCCAGTTTCACCATATATGCGGCCTTTGCCGTCCTTTACCTTATTCTTTGCAACGCGATCGCCCATCAAAACGGCATCGAAGCGCTTTACACACTTGCCAAGGCTCTTTTTATCGGCACCCTGACATCGGCAATAACAGGATATGTTCTCGGCACACTCTTAGGTTTTCTGGAAATGTTTTTCATTATTCTCGTGATTCTTCTTGTCGCCTTTTTCCTTTTCGGCGGAAGATTCATCTACATACACAGAGATTGATACAGAGGAGGATATAGTATGGGATTGCGTAGCAGCTTACGTACCCTTTCGAATCTGCAACAACAAACCACCGTTGTCAAAGGATCGCGGAAAGCCATTTTTGATATACGAGACAATCTGCGGGGTACACAACTCTTTTCGGACATTTTCTACCACATCGTAACGAATCCCGAGCGGCCTCCCGTCACCATCATTGCCAATTATTCCGATTCGTCCTTTTGGAGCAAGGCCTGGGTGGCTGCCGAAAACAATTACGAGCCGTATTCTACCGTAAAATATCAAGACGTCAACATCGGATATTATGAGTCGTGTGCCATTTTTCTGTTGATTCAAGAATGCTTCCCCAACGTCTATGATTTCCCGAACAAGACGGTCACACAGATTCAAAACGGGGAACCGATAGAATTGATAATGAAAAACAATTTCGCAGGGCGCAGACTCATCGCCGCGTCTCTGCCGCCGCAACCGACAGCGGAGAGTGCCCCGACCGCCGCAACGGGACCTTCACCCGACACGGTGTTCTGCTCCCATTGCGGAGCCAAGCACCAAAAGGGCACGAATTTCTGCAGTTCTTGCGGCAACAAGCTGTAAGCAACAAAGCGCCGCGACTCACACAGAGTCGCGACGCTTTTATTATTTGCAGTAATTTTCGATATACCCCTCGATCGCCTGCGCGATCACATTGCGTGCCGCTTCGGCACCGAGCACTTCGTTCACCGCCGTCTCCTTGTCTTCCAGCTCTTTATATACGCGGAAGAAATGAGTCATTTCCGCAAAAATATGGGCGGGAATTTCGGCAATATCCTTATATCCGTTATACGTTGGATCGTGGAACGGAATGGCAATGATCTTCTCGTCGTATCGCCCGTTATCGATCATGGTGATCACGCCGATGGGATAGCAACGCACCGACGTCATCGGGTGCAACGGCTCGGAACAAAGCACCAGCACATCCAACGGATCCAGATCGTCCGCATAAGTGCGCGGAATAAAGCCGTAATTGGCCGGATAGTGGGTAGAGGTGTACAAAATACGGTCAAGAATGAGAATGCCTGTTTCCTTATCCAGTTCGTATTTACACTTGCTGCCCTTTTCGATCTCGATCACTGCCACAAAATCGTCTTTGGTTATACGCTTGGGGTTGATGTTATGCCAAATGTTCATGGTGCGCCTCCTTCTTTGATACGTATAGTATCGCAGAAAACCGCGCATTTGTCAATCACTCTTCCATCTGTTTACCCAAAAAAGCAGCAGCAACCTGCATCATCTTCACGTCGCCCTCGCCGGGAATGGCACCGCTTTCGGGCAACAGCAAACACACACTGCCGATGACGTCGCCCGCCGCAATGATCGGCACCGCCACCGCCACAAAGCGATCGACTCCCTCCGCCACCACCATACGCTCGCTCTCACCTGCGCGCGCCAAATGGGTGCGACGCTGTTCCATCACCGCTTCCAGCGTCGCCGATACCGCACGGTCTTGCAGTTCCTTTTTCGAAGCGCCCGCCACCGCGATCACACGGTCACGATCGCTGATGACGACCGCCTGCCCAAGTGCCCGCGCCATCACCTCAGCATACTGCGCCGCAAACTCGCCGAGTTCCCCCATCGGGGAGTATTTCTTGAACACGACTTCCCCATCGTTATTGGTAAAGATCTCCAACGGGTCGCCCTCACGGATTCTCATAGTACGACGGATTTCTTTGGGGATAACAACTCTACCTAAATCATCAATTCTTCTCACAATTCCGGTTGCTTTCATAACAATAAACTCCTTCTTACAAACACATCGTAGGGCGGGGGCTTGCTCCCGCCGTTTTTTGTGCGGGATTTTGCGGCAAGAGCGCCCCTGCCCTACATTGAAATTTTCAAATCGTAATGCTATTATTTGTGATTAAAGGAACTTTATACTGCTTGAATTTACTTTTCGTAGTGTTTGTGATATCATAAGATAAGCGGGGTGAAACATATGTCATTATTCAAATTTTTTTACGCAACAAACACGCTCGAAGTAGATGTACAAAGAGAAAAAGACTGCATTTTAAGGATTAAAAATGCAGTTAGTCAAAAATGTGGCGTTAATAATTTCATAGATTTCGATGCGGCTACCGTGGCTTTTGCAGGTTCAAAGGATAATATGGAGTTAATGCTTGAAATCAGCTCGCAAAAATGTGAGGGCAAAAAATATTTATATGCTTCTGTCGATGGTGAGGTTTCCTGGCAAGAATGGGATTTTGATAATCTTGATGAATTTGAAAACAATATTATTGAGTATATTGCCAATCGGGTTAACCGCACAATTAAAACGGTAACAGAAGTTAATAACAAAAACTTTAGCGTTTTATCTTATTATCTAAATGATAGCGGCGAATGGATATGCTTCGAAGACCATAGTTCAGAGAGCAAATGGTTTTGCTTTATTACTGCTCGCTTAACTGAATCAAGCGAAACAATAAAGACATACAAATTAGAAATATAGCAAAAGCGAGGTGAATTTCACCTCGCTTTTGCTGTGTATAAAGATCCGCCGCTCTGTGGGCATCGATCTGCTTTCGCATAGCCGAAACCGCCGTGTACGGTCATATTTCCGGCGCGATATACCCCCGCTCGTTAAGAACGACACCGATCGCATCCAACACCTCATCCGATTCTGCGCGAATCGTGTGATAGTGATACCCGCCGGTGATGGTCATAAGTTCTGTGGATTTGCCGCTTCTGACACCTTCGATGAACTGTTTGACCTGCATCGAAGAAAAAATGTTTAAAGGCGCTGCCATTTTGCCGTACACCTTATGCCAAACAAACACATCCACAATCGTACCGCCGAGCGCCACGACGGCATTCAACTCGTCTTCGGTTTGTTGGGTGGTATGGTACACTTTAAACACGCGTTCTTTTAACGGGGATTTCCGCATGATATATCCGCTATGCGTAGAGAGTATGTCATGGCCGGAACCTTTCAGCACCGTGATATCCTGAACGATGATCTGCCTTGACACCCCGAATTCTTCCGACAATTTACCGCCCGATATCGCCTCGGCGGAGGATAACAGCCGATTGACGATAGCCCGTCTTCTCTCGGTCGCCTTCATGTATTCACTTCCTTATATCGCGTGTAAATGTTTCAGTGACAGATCTAAGATCGGCGAAGAATGTGTGAGCGCGCCGCTCGATATGTAGTTGACACCGATGCGAGTCAGTTTGACCACATTTTCTTTTGTCACGTTGCCGCTGCACTCGGTTTCCGCTTTGCCCGAACAGAGCGCCACCGCCTTTTCCATATCTTCGACACTCATATTGTCCAGCATGATAATATCCGCACCGGCTTCAAGCGCTTCGCCCAGCATAGCGAGATCCTCAACCTCGATTTCAATTTTACGAACAAACGGTGCGTATTCCCTTGCCATGGCAATCGCCTCTTTGACACCGCCCGCCGCACCGATATGGTTGTCTTTAAGAAGGATTCCGTCGCTCAAATTGAAGCGGTGATTATACCCGCCGCCGACTTTTACGGCATACTTCTCGAAAACGCGCATGCCGGGTGTGGTTTTTCTTGTATCCAGCAGTTTGGTGCCGGTTCCTTCCAACATGTCCGCGATCGTTCGCGTATATGTCGCGATGCCGCTCATACGCTGCAAGTAATTAAGGGCGGTTCTCTCGCCCGAAAGCAAGACACGAATATCACCGCGCACAACGCCTAATTTTTGACCGTTTTTCACCCGATCGCCATCGTTGACCGTAAACGTTACCTCCGTATCCGCATCAAGAAGCTCAAACACTCTCTTGAACACTTCCAAGCCGGCTATTACGCCGTCTTCTTTGCAGATAAGGTCTACCTCGCCCCGTTGGCCGTTTCGCATAACCGCGTTTGTAGAAATATCTTCGCTTGTAATATCTTCTTTGAGTGCATTCAAAATGATGTCGTCCGCGTTGATCTTCATAGTAATATTATTCATGCGTTCTTTTCTCCTTTTCGATCGCCTTTAAAACGATGTCTTTATATTTTTCCGGATACCCTTCATATTGCGACGGTTCAACCGCAATGTCCGACACGGAATTCAAACAGATATAGCGACTTTTTATATGTTCGGCCGCTCTCTTGGCAAACACCAGACTCTCCAGCAAAGAGTTGCTTGCCAAGCGATTTCGGCCGTGAACTCCGTTGCAAGCGGTCTCGCCGGCAGCGTACAAACGTTCCATAGAGGTCTTGCTGTATCGGTCGACATCAATGCCGCCCATAAAATAATGCTGTGAAGGGACGACCGGAATCGGCTCTTTCGTTACGTCATACCCTTCGTCCAGACACCGCTGATAGATATGGGGAAAATGCGTTTTGATCTCCTCTTCGGGAATCGGCGCCATCGAAAGCCACACATGCTTTGTGCCTTCCTTTTGCATTTCGGCAAAGATCGCGTTCGCAACCGTATCGCGCGGCAACAGTTCGTTAACGAAGCGCTCGCCTTTGGCATTGAGCAAGACGGCCCCCTCGCCCCGAACCGACTCGGAAATCAAAAACTCCCGCCCATCCTTTTCGGTATACAACGTCGTGGGATGGATCTGAATATAATCGATATGCTGCAGTTTGATATCGTGTATCAGAGCCAGCGCAATGGCGTCACCGGTAAGATGTTTATAGTTGGTGGAATGTTCAAAGATGCCGCCGATACCCCCGGTTGCAAGCACGGTATAGTCTGCTTGAATGGCTGAATACACGCCGTTTTCATCGTGCCCGATAATGCCGTGGCATTCATTGTTATCACAGATGAGATCCACCATCGTATAATTTTCAATGATGCGGATATTCTCTCTGCCTCTTGCCGTTTCCAGAAGATGCGAGGTGATCTCCTTGCCCGTTTCGTCCTCGTGGAAAAGAATACGCGGATTAGAATGCGCACCTTCTCGTGTGTATGTAAATTTCTCGCCGTCTTTTTCAAAGCACACTCCGAAAGATACCAGGTCTGCAATAACTTCTCGGGAAGAGCGGATCATAATGTGGACCGAATCGGGGTTGTTCTCATAATGCCCCGCCTTCATGGTATCCTCGTAAAAAGCATCGTAATCCTTTTCGTCACGAAGCACACAAATACCGCCTTGTGCAAGGTAGGAGTCACTTCGGCGCGCTTTGTTTTTGGTCACTATAACAATGTTCTTTTCCTTGGGAAGATTAAGCGCACAGTAAAGTCCCGCGACCCCGCTTCCCACGATCAAAATATCGGTTTTCATGTTATCTCGCAAGCTCCAACATCCTCTCAAGGGGTTCCAGTGCACCTTGGCGCACCGCATCATCAACGGTCACTTCGTTGTCTTCGTTTTTAAGGACCGCCAAAACGGCTTCCGGCGTGTTCCGTTTCATATCCGCACAACACGGGTGTGGGTTGGGATAATAGAAGCGTTTGTCGGGATTGTCCGTTATCAACTTATAATCCACACCGTCCTCGGTACAGATGATAAAGTATTTTCGCTCGCTCTTTCGGGCGTATGCAATGATATCGGCGGTACTTCCCACATAATCCGACAATGCGATAACCGACGCATCACATTCGGGGTGGGTCAACACCGCGGCGTGCGGGTGTTTTTCACGTTCGGCAAGAACGTGATCCGCCGTGATCTTTGCGTGGATCGGACAACAGCCGTCGTTGAGAAGTATCTGCTTTTCCGGCACCTGTTCCGCCACAAAACGCCCCAAATTGCGATCCGGAATGAAGAAGATATGTTTGTTCGGCAACGCGCGTACGATCTTCACGGCATTGGAAGAGGTGACACACACATCGCTTTTCCCTTTTAGCTCTGCCGTAGAATTGATATAGCACACAACCGCCAGGTCGTCGTATTTTCGGCGCATTTCCTCAATGACACCGTCTGCAACCATATGCGCCATAGGGCAATCGGCCGTCGTGTCGGGCATCAGCACCTTTTTATCGGGACTCAGGATCTTGGCGCTCTCTCCCATAAACCGCACACCGCAGAACACAATACGCTCCGCCCGGCTCTGCTTCGCCATTTTGGCAAGATAAAATGAGTCGCCTACATAATCGGCGATTTCCTGCACCGCGGCCGGCGCATAATAATGCGCGAGAATGACGGCGTTTTTCGCCCGTTTCAGTTGTTCGATCTGATCTTTCATGCTTTTTCTACCTCATACTGCAAACGCTGTTGGATTTGTTTGCTATTATAACGCTTAACTTTACATCTGTCAACTTATCTGTAAACATTTTTGCAAGGTTTCGGTGATTTTCAACACCGCATCCGACAAACAGACGCTCTGTCAACTAAAAAAGCGAGGTGAAACCACCTCGCTTCGGTATCGGTCGGATAGGGTTCCGCCGTTTTATCTGCCGCCGTCTCTTCCCCTCACGCCTTGATCAGCTTTTTGAGCAGCGGAATTTTCGAAATAACAAACGCCAGTACGAAAGAGCCGCCCATCGTCAGCACAAAATCGGCAGCGATGTATACGGCCGGGTGCAGGCGGAGCGGAAGCACCGCCTCGACAGCGGTCAGCACGAATATATGCACAATATACACCCCGAAGGTAAGTTTGGATACTCCCGCGACCCGTCGCGCCGCTGTTTCGCTCCATTTCCATCTGACGGTGTTCAGCGCCGTAAACACACCGATCGCATACACGAAAACGGGAAGATGGATATTGCGATACGTGTTTTCATAATCTCCCGTGAAGTACACATACAAAAGCATACCGACGAGCGACAACGCGCCTGCCGCATACAAGCCGTATCGCACACGGTTGGATGGAAAACCTACATGTACGATGTACCATCCTGCTAAAAAGTAGGCAATGTATCCGCTGAAAAAGTCCGGGCAAAACATATCGATCCACGCTGCCATACTGTCGCCGCCCAACCCCATACGTGATAACACATTCAGCAGCGGCGCAGTGAATTGCGTCAACAGCGAAAGGAGGATAAATACCAACACCATCTTTTTGTTTTCACGACGAACGAAGGCGCGCAAAAACGGCGTGATGATATACAGACCGATGATCATATACAAATACCACATATGATAATGTCCGTTAACAATACCCGAAACCACGCCGCGCAGATGGATCTCGCCGCCGCCCAACAGCGGAAAGAGCGCGTGAAAGGATACCGCATATATGACCGCCCAGACGACCGTCACGATCGCCAGACTCTTCACGTTTCTTCGTAGGATCCCCTTCAGCGTGACCTCTTTCGTTTCATCCAAAAACAAGGCGCCCGAGACCATCAAAAACAGCGGCACACCCACTCGTGCCAGCGCATCGCAGAGACTTCCCCATGCAAAGGCAGACGACAACCGCGGTGAATTCTCGACAAACGGGAAACTGCAATGTATCAAAACGACCGCCAAAACGCCGATGATCCTGGCAAGATCCAACGCGTAATTTCTTTTGGGCAATGTTTTCTCCATAACGCCCCTCCTCCGCTTATTATGCCAATTGTATCACGAATTTTACCACAGCGCAAGCCTGCTCCCCGCCGCCTTGGGCGTACCCTTATATCCACACACGCCGCTTATTCGTCCTTATCTTTGAGCGAACCCAAGTATTCCGCCGTCACAATACCGGCAGGAAGCGCCACGATGGCGATGCCGAAAAACGAGGAGATCATAGCCACCGTTCGCCCCAAGACCGTCACAGGATAGATGTCTCCGTAACCGACCGTGGTAAGCGAGACGGTCGACCAATAAACCGCATCAAAAAACGTGCCGAACGAGTGCGGTTCAACGTTGAAGATCACGATAGCGGATATAAGGATATAGCCGACAGCCAGACTCCCCACCGCGATCAACGCCTTTTTCGAACGTTTTAAAATTTGCAAGATCGTTTGCACGTTTTTGGAGTATCGAAGAATACGAATGATGCGAAACACCGTAAGTGCCTCTGCAAACCCAAAACCGACAAACCATCCCTGTACCGAACTCAACAGCGCAAAAATCGACATAAGATCGATCAGCGAGATCAGTCGAAACGGATACCTCACAAACGACGTCCACTGCATTTTCCCAAACTTGTAATCGGCCGTGCACCAACGCAGCAGATAGTCCCCTGTAAAAATCGCCAGGCAAACCACTTCTATTGTGCGGAAACAGGCCGGCTCTTCTTTAACGGTAAGCGGAAGAAGACTCATGATAATAACCAGAATCATTCCGTATTTGTACATAACACTCGACACATGCCCTTCATAAATATGGACCATACGATAAATTTTACTTCTCATAGCGACCTCCTTGTTATACCGTACTGTAAAAGGGGACATACCGCATCGATTCCTGCTGAATATTATACCTGGGCCGCGTTGTAAAATCAACCCTTTTACGCATCGCGCACCCGGAAAGGCGCTGCTCTTTTGCTTTTCGTTTATATTTTTCGACCGCTTTTTTCAAAAAACACTTGCTTTCTTTTTCGGTTTGTGATATAATATCACAAAACAGAGGCAGGTATGGGGTGGAAACATGTATCGTATCACAGAAGTTGTCGGTCGTGTGACGATCGAGGGGCAAACATATCCCACTTACGGCATCCGCATTCAAAGTGACGAAGGCTGTGCCGTGGCGGAAGACATCTCGACAGATCGGCAGGCCGTGCGCGCGTTACGTCGACGTATGCGCAAGGGGCACCTTTCGCCGCTTCATCTGCCGGATGCGGTAGACGATTGGTTGAGCGAAAATCGCTGAAATATTTACATTATCCGTCCTCTGTGATATACTACCGTTATACAAACGGATACGGAGGAATCATACATGGATATTGACATCTTGATCTTTGGCGGACAGAGTAATATGGAAGGACAAACGGAATGTCTCCCCGTCCCCAACGACATTGTCCCAAACGCGTGGGAATACTGTTTACTGAGCGACACTCTGCGGCCGGTGTGCCATCCCGTCGGCGAAGATTTAGAGCCGTTGCTCGGCCCCGCCTCCTATGGTTTCGGCTCATTGGCACCCGATTGTTGCCGCGCTTATGTGACTGCCACAGGGCGTGCGGTGGTTATGATCCACGCGGCACAAGGCGCAACCACGATCGCCGAATGGCAAAAAGGCACCCCACGCTATGAAAAGGTGATTGAGAAACTCCGCGCCGGTATCCGAAAAGCCGCCACACGCGGTACGGTAAAAAATATTTACTATTTATGGTTACAAGGGGAATCGGATGCCATCTGCCGTACAACGGCGGAAGACTACGCCGCACGATTGACAGCGTATAAAAACGACTTAAAGCAGGATGTGGGTATCCACCGCTTCGGTATTATCCAAGTCGGATATTTTTGCGGCACCGTCCGTTGGCTGCCCGACCGTACCCACGAAGAGGGGCGTTGGGACGACGAGGTCATTCAACAAGCGCAGGAAGCGGTCGTTGCGCAAGACCCCGATTTTGTGATGCTGACACGCGAGGCCGTACCGATGAGTTTGGATGCACAATTTATCAACCCGTCGGAAGACGGCCATTTCAACAACCGCGGTCTGGCGATCCTCGGCACGCTGGCAGGAAACGCCCTTGCGGCACTGTAAAACCAAAAACGGACGAGTCGAAACCGACTTGTCCGTTTCATTTTATTCCCGCTTACCACAGCACACGATCTATACCGGCGTTTTCCGATTTCTCATCCACTCCGCCGCGAGTGTAACCGCAAACGGCGCCGCAATCAATCCCGCCGCCCCCGCCACACGCAAGCCAACATACAGACTAAGCAATGTTGCGGCGGGCGGCAGACCGATACGACGGCTGATAAGGCGCGGCTCCGTAAGATTACGCACAACCGTGATAATAAGATACAACACCACCAAACAGACACCCAGACGAACATCACCCGTAAGCAGCGTCACCGCCGCCCACGGCAACAACACCGCCCCCACCCCCAACACCGGCAGGATATCCACCAACGCGATCAGCGCCGCCAACCACAGCGCACCGTGTACCCGCAGTATGAAAAATCCGATACTCAGTTCCAGAAAGGTCAGTCCCATCAGGACAAGATACGCTTTTACCATTTTGGTCAACGCGCCGCCGCACAACACACGCCATTCTTCCGCCGCACCGCGAAAACGGGCGGGAATCAGTTGCCGCAAAACGGCAATCACCCGCGGCAAGTCACCCGCCAAAAATACGGTAGCCAGTGCCCAGATAAAGAAGGAAAACACCAGCGACGGCAAACTTTGCACGGCAAAGCGCGCCACACCGCCCGCCGCCGTGTGTATCCATTCACCGAGCAAGCCGTCGGTAGTGGGAAAACTGTCGATCACCGCCCGTAACGCCTCTTGTGTGGCCGGCGAAAGGCGCAAAAGGAACCCTTCCCCCCACGCTTCCAAGGCCTTCCACGCGGCGGTGAGACGGGAAGCGATGTTGCCCACCCATTCTTCGTTCCCGACCAACATGACCGCACTGCGCCACAGCCACCAACCGATACCTCCTACCGCCGCCGCGACGGCTGTCACCAGCAACACCACCAAAAGCCCCGACAGGAATCCGCGTGAAACACGAGTACGCGCCGAAAGCCATCGCAACGGACGTTGCAACAGCGCCGCTGTGACAAGCGCCAACACAAACGGCATCAGCCACCGCACGGCAACCCACAGCACACCGCCTATGAGCACCGTCCAGGCAACGTAATACATCAAGTTTACCAAAAACTGCCCCCTGCTTATGGTTTGCATTTCGCGCCCCGACGCCACGCCTGACCGCCCCCTCAAACGACGATTTCTTATACTATTTGTAATTTCAGTTCGTAGTTATACAGTTTTTTGCCCGTTTACACCCAAATGTGCCACACATTGTTTCAATTGCTCCACCGTGCTGACGGGGGCACCCGATTGTACCAATTGTTCCTGTACCGCTTTGGGGAGAGTCTCGAAATACGCCTGCAAGGGGCTACCTTTTGGGAATGGCGCGCGGTGTTTTTTCATGTTATCCATATTCTTTTTTCTCCTTTCGCTGTTCGCATGAGCAATAAGACCCGCTCGCCGTATCGGCTGTGTTTTCGCCTTGGTTGAGCAAAGCGCCGCCTTTCAAAAACGGTGTTCGAATTTTACTGCATACCCTAGGGTATGCAACTTTTTGAAAAACATACGACACTGCCTGTATATTTGGCGCAATCAAACGCACAATAACGGCACAAATCGGAGGTGCCGGCTATGAAAATGACCAAGCGAGAATATCAAATGATGAGCAAAAAGGCGTCGCCGCCGTCTCCCGTCCTGCGCGATTGTGTAAAAGCCTTTTTCGTGGGCGGTGTTATCTGTGCCGTCGGTCAGGTGATCACATCACTCGCCGTGCAGAACGGGCTGACCGTGAAAGAAGCGCGCACGCTGTGCTGTATCGTCTTGATCGGTGCAAGCGTGCTGCTCACCGCACTTGATTTATACGATGCCCTTGCGAAACAGGCGGGTGCCGGTACGCTGGTCCCCATCACCGGGTTTGCCAACGCAGTCTCTTCCCCCGCCATCGAATTCAAATCAGAGGGCTACGTGCTCGGACTCGGCGCAAAGATGTTTACCATTGCGGGGCCCGTGATCGTCTACGGCACGGTGGCGAGTGTGGTGTATGGGTTGATTTATTGGGTAACAACAATGATATAAATCAAAACAGGTGCCGGTCAATCGGCACCTGTTTTGATATGATTATTTGATTAAATCAATTAAATCACTTGGAAGATATTTTTCGGGAATATACGATGTTTTCCATTCGGATTTTGTTCCTTCTTCGAAAGTATCAACATAAATGATTTTATCGTTCTCATCATCAAACAAAGCATATGAAACTTGAATAGCAATGAATCCCTCTGAATCATGTTCTATGCATTGGTTAATATATACTGAGTCGTATGAGAACAACTCTGAATCATAAAGAGTAAAATCATATTGTTTTGCATCATCTATAACGCGTTGTTTTTCTGTTTCGTATTTTTCGGAAGAAAAACTACATTCAAGATATATTGTGTAATAGCTATCAATTAAATCGTAGTCAGAATAAAACAAGTATATATCATCAATTGTTTCTATATCTTCGGGGTTTGGAAGAGAAGCGTAACTGGTTGGCATTATTGTGCTCATTTTTTCATAAAAAGCCAGATAATCGGTTGTGCTTTTGCTGTCGATTTGATAACAACCGGTTAATGAGGTGCATAATAGCAATAATACTAATAGAACCGTAAAGCGTTTTTTCATTTCGTACCCCCCTTTTTGCATTATACAACACCGCCGATTAAATGTAAATATGGGGCCTAAGTTGACACCGGCAGAAGGCTACGTCCTCAGCCTCGGTGCAAAAATGTTCACCATCGCCGGCCCCGTGATCGTCCCCGCACGGTGGCGAGTGTGTGTATGGAATTATCTGTTGGATAACAACTTTATTCTAACACAAAAGGCTTGACAAATCGGTCGAGCCTTTTGTGTGATTATCAAATGTGCTTTTACGTTAAATTATAAACCGTGATACCGCAAAACGGTGTGCCTTCACGTCGGCGAGAGGTAGCGTTGGTTTTGACCCATTGTTTGATTCTCTTAAGAATTGCTTTGATTGCCGTCTTGCTTTGACTGTCCATAGTAGAAATACCGGCATACATACGATAGAGATCTTCAAATCGTTCGTATCGAATAAGCGGGAAATTACAGCCGTTTTCATCAAACGGATAAACACTGAAATTAGCGCCTAAATCCTGATTGCAAACAGCTTCTATACGGACAATATTCGCATAGCTTTGGGGGACGATAACATATAGGTGCAAGGATGGCGCCTCCTGAATATTGACAGAAAAATTCTTATCTTCTCCGTAACCTTTTAAAATAGTACAGTCACATTCGTTCACTAGAAATGCCAAAAGCTCTCTTTCTTTCTGAGGACTACTTGTGAAGTTTAATTGAAAGTTCATAAGAGAACCTCCCGGTAGAATAATTATACCGCACCGCCGTTCTAATGCGGATACACAACGGCCTGCACCAACACATGCGACTCGGCTATCGGTATACCGTATACGCAAGCCGTCGCCTCTCGCCCTTCTGTCGCCCCCACGTGCTTACAATCCTCTCTCTTTTAAATCGTTCACAAGCCCCACATAAAACTCGCGCACATCGAACCCACTGATGTTTTCACGATTCAGATCGATCACGTCACCGTGAGAAATACCGCGTTTTTTCGGCGATTTCAACAGAGTATACTTTTCGCCCCAGGCGAAGGACGTTTCACTCACCAAGCCGTCGTTAGCCCCGCCGAAGTGCTTTACCAAATAATACGAAAAATTCAAAGGGAACTTCCCGTGGGTGGCGCGGGTCAACACCGATCCTACGCTTTGGCAAAAAACACCTTCGGGCGTAGGGCATTCCGCGTTCAGGCGGCGACAATAGGCGTCGGTCAGATCCCCTACCGCGGCAAAAAAGTCGGGGGTTTCCTCCCCCAAACGCTTCAGCGCGGAATTGTAGGTTTTAGCCACACGGTTTTGCATTGACTTCGGTATTTTGGTCAACAGATAATCGGCGTATAAACACCCGTGATGCGGTGTATTGATGGTCGTAAGCGAGGCAACGCGGTCGCCGATGCCGAGTTTGGCAATAGCATAGCGCGCATCCAGTCCGCCTTTGGAATGGGCAATGATATTCACCTTTTCAGCCCCTGTTTGCGCAAGCACCTCCTCAATACGCACCTGTAATTCCGCAGCGCAATCCGCCACCGAAGCCGCTGACGAATGCTCGCCGTAGTAGATCACGGCGCCGTTAGCTTCCAGTTCTCTCGGGATTCGTCCCCAATAATTAAAATACTTGGTGTCCCGAAAAAACACGCCGTGCACCATAAGGAGCGGATAGGTCGTGGCACACACTTTTTGCGCTTTCCGTTGCTTATTGATCTCGACTTTTCGGTGTTCCAGCAAGCATTCTTCGGTACTTTTCTTCAAAATAAAGAACAACACGATGAGGTTGACGATCGGTATCATACCGCAGACGATTCCCGCCACACGCAGTTTCAGCCCCAACTGCGCCGATGTAAGATAGACACAAAGGATCCCGTTCCAAAAAACAACAAAATGCACACCGAAACACACAGCGAGATTCCAAAGGAATTTTCGGTAGTCGGTCGGCACGGTGATAACGGCAAAGATGATCTGATAGACAACACTGACCAGCACCGACAGGTAAAACGCAAACAGTAAGACCGTACCGTGTTGACAGACGGCCACACGCTTATTGGAAATATGCCATATCCACGTACCTGCAAAAACATTTGCCAGCACAAAGGCGGCAACCAAGAAATAAATGCTCACAGGATACAGCGACATCCAGGCAAAACCGTTCGCAACCAACGCAAGGATCAGCGTATTCAATAAAACGGAAAGGACAAATCGCATATTCACCACACCTCCTCGTTCCACAATATACCCCCACATTTCGGCGCAGGAAATCTCCCCTTGACAAAACGGCGCACATATCCTATAACTAAATTAGTTATAGGAGGGAAACACATGGAACCATCTGTATGTATTCATGATTTTTTCACGGCGGACGACGCCGCGTTGGCCGATACACTGCCTAAACAACGGTTTTTAAGCGATACCGTTGCGGATGTTTCGCCGCAGATACAGACCGTTTCGGTCTGCGAACCGAATGATACGTTCCGATTCCTGCACGAAACCGCCGTTATTGCGCACAAAGGCGTGTTATACGCCGCATGGTATCACAATCGCGAGCATGAGCTGTCCGGCTATACACCTATCTGCGGGAAACGCTCGTTCGACGGCGGCAAGACCTGGCGTCCGTTGGAAATTCTGTGCGAAGACCCGACAACGGCGATCCTCTATTGCCCGCCGGTATACGGTCGGTTCGACGGACGGCTGTATATGTTTGTAAATGAAATGGTGGGTGTTGACCTCATTCATGCTCTGGATCTGTATGTGCTGAACGAGGAGACCGACCGCTTTGAATTGGTATGGTCGAAGCCGATCCCTTTTAAACTCAACACCAACGTGATTCATCTGCCGAACGGGAAATGCTTGCTCCCCGGCCGCATCGCCGAACTCGACGGATTTCCCAACACCCCCGCTGTACTGATCAGCGACAGCGGAACGGCCGACGGCGATTGGCGCTTGGTGAAGATCGCCGAAAACGGCGACCTTCCCGACGGGACAACGCTGATCCACCCCGAGATCACCGCACTTGAAGACGAACATACGCTCTTTATGTTCTGCCGTAACGACAACCGCCGTGTGCCGCTCGTGTATGTCTCCGAAAACGGCGGTGAACATTTCGGTGCCGTTACCTGTCACGATATACCGTATGTCGGAAGCAAAATGTACGCCGGCCGCCTCTCCGACGGTCGCCCCTTTTTGGTCGCCAATATCGACAAACTCGATCGTTCCCGTCTGGCGTTATACGTGGGCGACGCAGGCAGTAACACCTTCAGTGAACGCGCGATCCTGTTTGACAAGGACCGCGTGCCGTTGCGCAATGCCGTCGCGTGCCATTACCCTGCCGCCACAGAACACGACGGCAAGTTGTACATCATCGCCACGTTGAATTACGAGTGGTCGGTGCGCGGAGCGGTTCTCTTCATCGTGGATACGACAACTTTATAAGTACAAGATCGGCAAAGCACTCCATCCGTGGCACAAACTGCCCGCATCGTCAAATGCCGCGGCCCCTTCCGCCACTTCCCACACGGTAGTGGCCCCCGCCGCAAGCATCGGACGGTACGTGCGACGGATATCCTCCCGTATCCACGCCGTATTGTCAGCGTCCGCCGAAAGAACCGCATCATACAGAAACCCTTTCATGCTGAGTGAGCAAGGCGACAATCGTCCCGCCTTCAGAGCGGCGGCGATCACCGCGGTTTCGTCGACGGTCGTAAGTCCCGCCAACACCGCCAAGGCGTTGGGCAACGCATGGAAGAGGGTTCCGCCCTGTGTAAAGGCAAAACACCCGTTTTTGGGGTCGTAAAACGCAGCTTTCACCGCCGGGCACAGTGCCGCCAGCCACCCGTCTTCGGAAAAGGGTTTTCGAAGCATTTGTGCGATGGTTTTCATGTTTCGAAGCGCCAACACACACAGCACATTCACCATCACATCCGCAGTATCGCCCGAAGGAACCGCCATTCCTTCCGACCAATCATAGAAGTTCCAATAATCTGCCCCCTCGATAGAGTGCATCAGTCCGTCATGCATATGCGGCTTAAACGCCGCAAGGATAGACAGCAGTTTGGGATATACCGCCTCACCAAGCGAGAGGTCGCCGGTGTGCTCCATATACTCTCGCACAGCCGTGAAATAGTAAAGCGAAAACGAAGGAATAACCTGTGTACTGCCGCAGGGATAGGTGATGGAAAGGAAGTCGTCCTCTCGCTTATCCTGCGCAATAAGCAGCAGATTGGCGCGTGCGTAGTCGCGGTTCCCGTCAACAAAGGCGCGATACCCGCACAGCATCTGGTTACGTGAATCATAGACATACAGACCCTGTTCGCGCCACGGGGTATCCACGTAATGTTCGAGCATACACCGCTCAAGCGTGGTCACACAACAATCATACAACGGCTGATCCGTCGGATCGGCCGTTTGGTATTTTCGGCGGGAAACGGGATAGGTTTGCGGAAGCACGCCGATATAGTCCACTTTAATGGGCGTTTCGCAAAACACTTCGATATATCGTCCGCCGAGACGCAACATGTAGTTCGTGAAGTTGTTTTCGCCCGCCCGCGCCACATATTCTACGCTGAAATCGCGATCCGCGATACGGCGGCGCACCCCGCCGTCTTCGATATGCTCACCCCACGCCACCGTAAGCGTCTGCGACACGGGTGAGGTAAATTGCAACGACAGCAATCCCACCGTTTCGGCGCCGAGGTCCACCAAAAAACGAGTTCCCTCCTCCTTCAACACCGTCACCGCGGCACGTGGATGAACCACCGACTTGGCAATAGGGCGGGGGTACATTTTTGCGCTTTTCTCCACTACCACGCTGTCGGAAAACGGCAGCTCATCGGATGCCGACGCATCGTAACGGAAACTCGGCCCGAGTTGCATCGTCACGCATTTTTCATAACCGCTCACATAATGCGGTTCTTCGCGGGAAAGGGTGGTCTCCCCGCTCGCACACAAGATCTTGCCGTTGCACTCCACCGCATACAGCAAGCCCGCCTTCGCGGGTGTATACCAAAACGTCGGAATACCGACATGCCACACCAGCACGGTCAGCGTGTTCTCGCCCGGTGTCAAATACGGTGTGATATCCACACTGTCGTATATCTTATAATGCTCAAAATCCGCATATTGGTTGGAAGCGGCATACCGTCCGTTCACATACAGCGTATAATCACCGTCCACCGACAGGTGACAGACGACCGTGCCGCCCGTAT
Source organism: Acutalibacteraceae bacterium (assembly GCA_045591985.1). Classification (GTDB taxonomy): domain Bacteria; phylum Bacillota; class Clostridia; order Oscillospirales; family Acutalibacteraceae; genus SIG588. Next base: position 26,174 of record JAZNTV010000020.1, on the reverse strand, counting down.
AGGTGAAACGGTCGCAAAACTCGCCGTAGGAATTGGGTTTTACCACGGTCGTGTACCATATCCATTGCGCTGTGCCAAACGTATTCATTTCCCCACCTCAAACGTGATCGTTACTTGTTTCTTTTCGTCCATAGGGGTTACCAAAACATCCCCCTCCGTTGTATACGGCATCGTAGCGGACGCAACGGCGGTGTTGCACTTCAACCGCAACACACTCGTACGCGTTGCCGTAACCGTCACCGTAACGGGCACACAATTTTTCCAAACCAGATCCACTAAAAATCCGCCGCGGGCGCGAAGTCCCTTCACTTCGCCGTTGCACCAAGCGGGCGGCAGGGCAGGCAAAAGCGTGATGATGCGTGCATCCGTCACTCCCAAATGGCTTTGAATCAACATTTCGCAAATCCCCGCCGTTCCGCCGAAATTGCCGTCAATTTGAAACGGCGGATGCATATCAAACAGGTTTTCGGCGGTGGAAAGTTTCATCAACTGCTCTAAATGATATCCGGCCGCCGCGCCGTCGCGCAGGCGGGCGAAGAAATTGATGATCCACGCCCGTGACCAACCGGTGGCACCGCCGCCGTGTACCAAGCGGCGATCGATCGTACGACGAGCCGCCTCATACAACACGGGGTCGGTCTCGTTGATCTGATCGGCGGGATACAGTCCAAACAAATGCGAGATATGCCGATGGCCCGGCTCCGCCTCTTCGAAGTCATGTATCCACTCGCAAACGGTTCCGTACCGTTCGCTCACACGAAGCGGCGGCAACCGATGTAAGGTGTCCGTCAAGCGTGCGGCAAATGCCTCGTCGTGAAGCTGCCCGCAGGCATAGGCCGTATTTTCAAACAGCGAACGAATGATCTCAAAATCAATGGTCGCACCATAGGTGAACATTTCCGCTTTTTGCTCGCCGTTTTTATCAATATACAAAAAGGTATTTTCGGGGGAATTGGACGGGGCGGTTACCAAATAGCCGTCCGGCCCTTCCACAAGGAAATCCAACACGAAGGTGCAAGCACCCTTCAGGATCGGGAACACGTCCGCGAGATACGCACGATCACCGGTGTATTCGTAGTGTTCCCACAAATTAAGACACATCCACGGGCCCGCCATCGGAAACAGCCCGCACTGTACGTAATCGTGCACACCTGTGCGGCCGAACGCATTGGTGGTGTGATGGATCACCCATCCGTCGGCACCGTACAGTTCGCGCGCCGTCTCGCGGCCAAACGCGCTCACCATCTTCATAAAGTGGATCAGCGGGTGCACCGTCTCGCTCATATTGGCCGCCTCGGCAGGCCAATAGTTCATTTGCAGATTGATGTTGGTGTGATAATCGCTTCCCCACGGCGGCGCAAACCCATTACACCAGATCCCTTGTAAATTGGCGGGCAAGGTTGCCCGTTTACCCGAGCAAGACTGCAATAAATACCGCCCAAAATGAAAATACAAAAGAGACAGCCCGACATCCTCAGCCCCCGCCTGTACACGGCGTAACCGCTCATCGGTGGGGATATCGTCATGCGACGGTGCTTCCACCGTCAATTCCACCCGACGGAACAGTGCGCGATTCTCGACGATATGAGCCTCTCTCACGGTATCGTAGTCGACACGGCAGACCTCCGCCAGTCGCACCGCCGCGTTGTCGACAGGGTCGATCGCTCGGTTGATGTTATAGGTCGTAACATCGTAGTCGGTCGCCAGACTGACATACACCGTAAGCACCGTGGCATCCGCGACCGCAAGCGTATCGCCCGCCGCCGACACCGTCCCGTCGCTCACGGCTTTCAGCTCAGCACAAAAGTGCAGACCGACGCCGCCTTCTCCATGCCATTCGGTCGTCGGGAAAGTCACCTGACCCGCACAGCGCAACCTATCGGCGGCGAGCGCCGTCGTCACACCGTCTTTACTGCGGCAATACCCCACCGTGCAGGAAAACGGTCGATCACACGTCATACGATAGGCAAACACGTCGTAAGCCGTACTCACAAAAGACTCACTGCAAAAACGTGCCCCCTCCTTTTGGTAGGAGACCCGCACCACCGCGTCATCCAGTCGCAACTCCTTGCGGTAACCGTCAACGGCGGTATCGTCCGTAAACGTCACGGTCATTTCCCCGAAACTTTCATACGTGCGCACCGAGCGCGGCTCGGCCAAAAAATTCTCGGTACACAGCGCCGCCGCTTCGGAAAATTCCCCCGCAAACAGCCGTTGGCGCAACTCCGGCAGCACCGCGGTTGCCGCCGGATTTTTCTCTTGATTTTGATACCCACACCACAGTGATTCTTCATTAAATTCTACCGTTTCGCACTGCGGATCGCCGTATACCATTGCACCGATCCGCCCGTTGCCGAGCGGAAAAGCACGCATCCAATCCTTGGCATAGCGATCGTGCCAAATACATACCCCCACGAACCAACCTCCTCTCTGTTACAAGAAAGGGAGAAAATCCGCAGACCTTCTCCCCTTTGTATTACGGAGCGTAACGCACCTCTTCGTTGACCAGAATGGCATCGTCCCAGTCCGCCTCCTCCATATTTTCCCAATCCATATCACGGTAAACCGTCAAGGTAAACGCCAATTGTTCCACCTGGTCGATATGACTGTTTGCCGGCGAATCGTCCAGCCATTCCACGTGACTGAAGGTTGCGTAACCGGGCTCTATGAGAGTGGCAAAATACGGTTCCACACCATAGGTGTTGACGGTGGCCTCGTCAATCGAGAACAACAGCGCCTCACCCGTCTTATTCCAGAAATAAATATCGCTGTAATAACCACCCCAAACCGTATCCTCCGCGCTTCTTACGGCAATCGCGGTGATATACTCGTTTTCTACCAACAAGCACTCGCCTTGACCGACGGTATGACGATACACCGTCGCTTTATCGGCGCCCAGCGGATAAATATGTGCCGCCTTTTCGACAAACGGCGGGGCTTCCCAGTTGTTTACATCGCTGACCGTAAACACCAACATAATATCGGTGTATTCCCCAATATCTACCCCCTCGGGCGCGATATCGTAAAATACAATGCTGTCCTCTTCCTTTTCGCCCGCGGCTACTTCGGTCACAAACAGCGGCTCGGTCAACAAGCCGTTAATCGCCGCCGTATCCACCGAAAACATGCATTCTTTATCCTTTGTAAGGTTCTCGAAACGCACATGAAGTGTATACCCCATTTCCGCTTCGGCGTCAATGCTCAACACCGTAACGCGGCAGGCGGCGGTATCCACCACGGTGGTTTCCTTAAACGTCTCTTCTCCGTTCAAAATGATCTGCGCCGTGGTGGTCGTGGTGGTCGTGGGGGGCAACGTTGCACCCTGCACCTGACCGTCAACCGTTGTTGTAGGGGCACTTGTCGTTCCTTGCACCGCCCCGTCCGGCGTCGTTGTGCCTTGCACAGGCGTTTCTTCCGCGCCCGTCGTTCCCTGTACGGGTGTATTTCCGCCGATGGTGGTGTTCTGCCCCGTTGCGGCCGTGTCCTGTGTCGTGGTGACACGATCCTTATCACCGCCGTCGACAGGCTTTTTACCGCACGCAGCGCAACACAACAACATCGCCGTCACGCATAATAATGCGACCGTTCGTTTCATAGGTCTCTCTCCTTACCGTCACAGATATATGTCCATTATACGCATTTTGCAAAGGCTTGTCAACCGCCGCAAATTGTTTGTATTTTCCTGTCTCACGCGGGCAAACTACCCTGCGAGAGGAGATGGGGTTATGCCGGAAAGGATCGGGCAATATACCGTATTGTTAAACAATCGTCCCACCGTGCAGGGGCGCGCCGCCGTGGTCGGCAAACGTGAGGGCGAAGGCCCGCTCGGCCGCTATTTTGATGCGGTGTTTGAAGATACCACTATGGGAAAAAAGACCTGGGAACAGGCGGAAAGCGCCTTGCAAAAGGAGGCGCTCACCCGCGCCCTTAACCGTGCAGGGTTGGCCGCCTCCGAGATCAACCATCTGTTTTGCGGCGACCTGCTCAACCAATGTACCGCCTCGGCCTTCGGATTGCGGGAATTCGGTATTCCGATGTATGGACAATACGGCGCCTGCTCAACGATGGCACAAACACTCGCCATGGCCTCTGTCTTTGTGGACAGCGGTGCCGCCGATTTGTGTGCGGCGGTCACCTCATCCCATTTTTGTGCGGCAGAACGACAGTTTCGCTTACCGCTGGAATACGGCGGACAACGACCGCCGTCGGCACAATGGACCGCAACCGCTTCGGGCGCCGCCATCATCGGCATGGGCGGGAGCGGTGTGAAAGTCGCCGCCGTGTGCGGCGGACGAATGATGGATATGGGCATCACCGACGCCAACAACATGGGCGCCGCCATGGCGCCCGCCGCCGCTGACACCCTGCTCCACTTTTGGCAGGATACCAACTCCGCCCCCGAGGACTACGACTTGGTTGTAACGGGCGATCTGTCACAGGTCGGCAGCGACTTGTTGCAACAGTTGCTTGCGCGCGAAGGCATCACGCTCGGCAGCCGCCACGCCGACTGTGGCTTGTTGCTGTATGACCGCAAACGCCAAGACGTGCACGCCGGCGGATCGGGGTGCGGCTGTTCTGCCGCCGTTTTATGTGGGTATCTTTTGGGAAAGCTCGAACGACGCGAGATGAAGAGCCTTTTGTTTGTGGCAACGGGAGCACTGATGTCGCCCACCACCACCCAACAAGGCGAATCCATCCCCGGCATTGCCCACCTGTTACATTTGGTGGCAGAATAGAAGAGAGGCTGTCGCGTGCGCGACAGCCTCTCTCTTCTTTTGTTGGTTTTCATCGCAAGATCCGATGCGGCGGTGATAAACAGGCCACACAGCCGCCATACCCACTCGGTCAATGCCGTATGTTTTCTATCGTTTTTCGTTCAGCCAATCGCACAAAAGCGCGGCACTCCACCCGTAATCGCGAACAGATTGATACCGCAATTGAAAATTGTACGGTTCGATCACATCCCCTTTGCGCTTGAGTTGCGACGGACAACAGTTGTTTTCAGTACCGTAAAATTCATACAACGTACCCGCTTTTTCGTACCATTCGTTCATGACTTCGACGGTGCGGTCACGAAGCACATCTGCCAACGCGTCGTAACCGTAATTGCGCAAGCCTTCGATCACCATATAGTTACAATTGATCCACACGGGACCGCGCCACATATCGCTGCCGTAGGTAGGATCGCTTTTGGCCACGCAAGGAATCGGAAACGCGGTGGCAAACGTTTCGGGGTTTTGCAACTGTGCCGCCAACGCCGCCGCTTGCTTTTCGTCGCACACGCCGGCAAACAACGGCAGGAAGGAAGCCACCGCCCATACCTTATGGAGGCGTCGACGGTCCCAATCGTAGTCGAAATAGAACCCGTCTTCTTCATCCCATAATTTTTGATTGATAGCCGCTCGCAATGCTTCGTGCCATGCGGCAAACGTCGCCGCTTCGTCGGTATGACCCAGCATTTCCGCCATTTGTCGCATTTGCCGCGTTTCATTCGCCATATAACTGCAAAAGTCGATAGCTTCCACATTCACCACGTCATCGAAACGGGAGGAATTATCCATACCGGATTCCGCACAACGGCAGATCTCCTGTCCCGCCGTCTGCCAGACATACAACCCCTCGGGGCCTTTCACACGGTTTTCACGACACCAATTCAAAAACGCTTTGTTCTTTTGATACACCGTTTCCAAAAAGGCACGATCACCCGACTTTTCGAACACCTTCATAGCGCCCCACGCAATTACGGGCGGTTGTGTCACCTCGGAGGCGCCGCCCGGAGTCGCCATATGCGGAATAAACCCGTCTGCCGCCTGATGATCGAAGACAGCGAGTATCAGATCCTGTGCCAGACGGGTATCTATGTGACGATGCCCCACTGCATGGAACACCGAATCCCACAACCACAAATATTTATGCGGCAGACGGTCGGGCGTCGACCAGACAACGGAGAACCCTTCCCCTGCCGAATACAACTGGCTCTTCAAAACAGAGAGACATTTGCCGTACAGCGCCCCGTATACGGCATCCTCCCAACCGTGTTGCTCGTAAAACGCGCGTTTTTGCGCTTCCAACGCATCGAGATCCCGCAAAAGGCCGTCTTTGGCCAACGCCGCCGCGTCCGCTTCACTCTTACCGAAGGCAAAGGCAAATCGCGTGCCGCTCACCGCAAGCGCGGTATACTCGCCGTCGTCGCTGTCCTGCACATCCACGCCGTCGATCGTGCGGACGGCCGCCCGCCCTTCACACAGCACCACCGGCACCATTTCGGCCGCAACGTTTCCCACAACGAGATGCGCCGCAGCAAATAACACGCGCAATCGCGCTCCGCGATTAAGAGTGGCGGCAATATAATCGGAAGTCACCGCATCAAAAGTAACATCCCACAACTTCCCTCCCACCAACGCCAATTCGCGTTTGATCTTGGTAAAAAAGCGGATCCCCACGCGATCACCGCTCAAAATGCCGACCAAATCGTCGGTGCAATGCACCTCGCCGTCCAGCGCGGAATAGGCGAAGAGCTGGCCTTGTGCCCATACATGCGGCATCTTCATAACGCCACCTCCGGAAATCGTTTTTCTTACTGTACCACACATTTTTTCAAAGAGCAACCTATTTTTCATAGGGGACGCATACAGTGTAGAGGGAGGGATCGATATGTGGCTCGACGGCGCACTGGTCGTGGGATATCTTGCCTTGTTGCTGATCATCGGCTTACGTGGCGGAAGGCAGGTCAAAAATGCGGCGGATTTTACCGCGCACAACGGACGATACGGCGTGGCGGTCATCTTCGCCACCCTGGCGGCGTCATATATCGGCGGCGGATTTTCCTCGGGTAATGCCGCGGAAGCCTTCTCACACGGCATCGGTTCAACGCTGGCGCTGATGGGATTTGCGCTCGCCATGATGGGCATCGGACGCTTTTTGGTGAGCGGTGTCAGCCGTTTTCAAGGCGTCTCTACCGTGGGCGGCATCGTAGCGCTCGACTACGGGCGCGGTGCACGCGTGTTGTGTGGTTTGTTTTCCTTTTTAAGTTGTACGGGGGTGGTCGCGGCGCAGATGGAGGCGATGGGTCTCACCTTTCGCACGTTACTCGGCGTACCCGACACCGTAGGAATCCTGATCGGATTCGGTATCGTCGTGGTATACACCACCTTCGGCGGTATGCAATCGGTCATTGCGGCGGATATGGTGCAGTTCTTACTGCTCGCGATCGGAATGCCGCTTCTCTTGGTCGGTGGATTACATCGCGCCGGTGGACTGCGCGCCGTTATCGACGCTCTGCCGACGGCCTATTGGAATCCGTTGAACGACACCACCCTTTGGGGGTTCCTCTCGCTCTTTCTCTCTCTGGCAGTGGGCGAAGCGCTTGCGCCGCCGTATACCCAACGCCTGTTGCTTGGCCGCACCCCCGCCGTTACCGCTCGTGCCACCGTCTTAAGCGGCGCTTTTGCCGTGCCGTTTTTTGCCGTTACGGGACTGATCGGCCTTTGTGCCTTCGCGCTGAATCCGCTCGGTGACGCCGCCACCGCCATGCCGCGCATGATCCTTACCGTACTGCCGATCGGTGTGCGGGGACTTGTGATGGCGGCAATGGTCTCTATCATTCTTTCGGCTGCCGACGGCTTTTTGAACGGGGCCACCGTCGGTCTGGTATGCGATATGGTGCTTCCGTCGTTTCCGAAAACCTCCCCCTCTTCTGAGTTGCGCCTCTTACGCTACAGCAACCTGCTCATCGGGGGTGCCGCCATGGGGATGGCCTTGTGGCTGCCGAACATTTTTGACATTTTGCTTATTGCCTATTCTTTTTGGTGCCCCGTGATGTTAATACCGCTTGCCGCCGCGTTTCGCGGGGTACGGATCTCTCGCCGCGGGTTTTATTGCGCCGTCGGTGCAGGGCTTTTCACCTCGCTCGGTTGGACATTGCTTTGCGGCGAGCCTCTCGGCATTCACGGCAGCGTGGTCGGGCTCATTGCGAATGCGGGGGTATTTTTTAGTATCCGCTTGTTTGAGAATACAAAAAGAAATATTTGCGCATAGTTATACATTTTGTATTTTATCATTGGAAAATATCCCCGTTTTACTTGACAAAACGAAAAGTTCTCCGTATAATAGAGGCATCTCAAAGAAGAAAGGTGTTGCAGCATGGACGCAGACGGTAGTACCGCGGTTCCTTTATGCAATACAAGTGAACACAAGGCATATCTGTATCCCCCGTGGGATAGAGATATGCCTTTTTGTGCGCATTTTTAAAAACAAGGAGTATCTGTTATGTTACCGAGTATTTTGGCGATGTTGTTTTGTGTGGTCATGTCGGCGTATTTTTCCGCAACCGAGACCGCCTTTTCCTCGCTGAACAAAACAAAACTGAAGGTGTTGGCGGACAAAGGCAACCGCAAAGCGGCCTTGGTTCTTCGTCTGGCCGAAAACTACGACACCCTTCTCTCCACCATCCTCATCGGCAACAACATTGTAAATATTGCCATGGCCTCCATCGGCACAATGATCTTTGTGGGGTTATACGGCGATATCGGCGCCACGGTGTCTACCGCCGTGGTCACAATCGTCGTGTTGATCTTTGGCGAGATCACCCCCAAAAGCATTGCGAAAGACAGCCCCGAGTCCTTCGCGTTGTTTTCTGCCCCGTTTATCCGCCTCTTAATCGTCCTGCTCACCCCCTTGAACTTTGTGTTCTCTCAGTGGAAGCGATTGGTGAACCGCCTGTTTAAAGCGCGCGGCGATTCCAAGATGTCGCAAGAGGAGTTGTTGCAGTTGGTGGAAGAAGTGGAACAAGACGGCAGCATCGACGCCAATGAAAGCGAACTTCTCCGCAATGTGCTGGAATTCCGCGACCTCACCGCCGAAGATATCCTCACCCACCGCGTAGACGTCGAAGCCGTAGCCGACGATATCACCCACGAGGAACTGGCAACCGTCTTTACCGAAACACGTTTTTCCCGCTTACCGGTGTATCGCGAGACCATCGACCACGTTGTCGGCGTGATCCATCAAAAGGATTTTTATACCGAAGGTGGCATCACCACCCGTCCGCTGGCCGAGTTGATCACCCCCACCGTGTATGTGCGGCCGTCCGAAAAGATCCAAAACCTGCTCACCCAACTGCAATCGAGCAAATCGCACATCGCCGTTGTGGTGGACGAATACGGCGGCACCCTCGGCATCGTGACGATGGAGGATATTTTGGAAGAACTTGTGGGTGAGATCTGGGACGAGCATGACGACGCTGTGGAGGAATTCCAACCGCTCACCGACGGCATCTACCGCGTGGACGGCGCCGTAAACATGGACGATTTCAACGAGTTTTTCGCTGTTTCCTGCGAATCCGACAGCGTATCACTCGGCGGTTGGGTGATGGAACAACTGGAAAGCGTCCCGACGATCGGTGCCTCCTTTGACTTTGCCCACCTCACCGTAACGGTAACAGAGACCGACGGCAACCGCCTGGTCGCCGCCGAAGTAACGGTGCATGAGAAAGCAGAAGAAAACAAAACGGAATAAAGACAGCCCCCCGCTCATTCGGCATCGCCGTATGAACGGGGGGCTGTTTGTTTACACACTCGCCGCACCGAGCGCCAGTGCTTTCAAATTGGCTTCACGGAAACGGGGATTGAGCCCTTCGACCGTCTTTTGCAGTTCTTCGGTCGAAACGCCCAGTACCCCTGCGGCAGCCGCCGCACCGAGCAACGCGATGTTCATCGCCTTGGCCGTGCCGCACGCGGCAACAACGGCGTCGCCGTCCACCGTGACAAGACGGATCTTCTGCCTTTTTAAGTAATCCAACATAGCGGCAGCTTCGTAACCCGAATCGTTCAACGCATCGGTCACGGGTTTCACCGCCGCCGTAGAAACCACCGCCGTGCCGCCCGTCTTAAGATACGGCAATGCGCGCACCGCCTCGGCAGGTTCAAACCCGATCAGCACATCTGCCGTGCCGTGGGGAATGAGCGGGGAGTGCGCCCCTTCGCCGAGGCGTACGTGGCTCACCACCGAACCGCCGCGTTGTGCCATACCGATGGTTTCGGCGGTATGGGCCGTTTCGCCGCGCGAGAGCGCTGCCGCCGCGATAAGGCGGGAAGCGAGAACCGTTCCCTGACCGCCGACGCCTGCCAATAACACATTATACATTCTCGCCACCTCCGATCGCCTTCACAGGACACACCTTCGCACACAACCCGCATCCCGTGCACAGGGCGGAGTCGATACGCACCTTGTCGCCGTCACGCACGATGGCGGGACAGCCGAGTTCTTTCACGCATTTTTTACAGCCAATGCAATTTTCCCGAATATGTAACGCGGAAGACGGTTTTACCACAGCGATACACGGTGCGCGGAAAACGATGGCCGCCACCGTTTCTTCTGCCGCCGCAGCCGCCTTCTTTACCGTTTCGATGGCTTCCGCAAGGTCAAACGGATTCGCCGTCAACACCGTGGGCACACCGAGCGCTTTCAGCACTCCTTCAATAGCGATGACCTCTGCCACCTCGCCCGTAACCGTCTTGCCCGTCGCGGGATTGGGTTGGTGTCCCGTCATGGCGGTGGAGGAATTGTCCAGTATCACCGCCACCATCGGTGTCTTGTTGTATACCGCATTGACGATGCCGACCAGCCCCGTGTGGAAGAAGGTGGAATCCCCCGTAAAGGAGAAACACAAGCGGTCGGGTTCCACCCGCTTGATACCTTGAGCCACCGTAATACCCGCTCCCATGCAAAGGCAGGTATCGGTCATATCCAGCGGCATGGCGTTACCGAGGGTGTAACAGCCGATGTCACCGCAGAAGACAGCGTTTTTCTTCATTTGTTTGGCCGCTTGCTTCACCGCATAGAAGGAAGCACGATGGGGACAACCCGCACACAACACCGGCGGGCGCACCGGCAAAGGCGGCAACTCCAAGGCCGTTTCGGAGAGGCATTCTCTGCCCACAAAGGTTGCCACCAACGCACGTACTGCCTCGGCGGACAGTTCCCCTGCCGCGGGGGTCGTGCCATCCTGCTTACCGTGTACCGTTACAGGCAGGTTGTGCTTGCCGCACACCGCGATCAGTGCCCGCTCAATCACGGGATCCAGTTCTTCGAGCACCAGCACTTCGCTAAGGCCCTCCAAAAAGTCCCGTGCCAGTGCTTCGGGGAACGGATGCGGAGTGGTCACTTTCAGGAGCTTTACCCCTTCGGTACCGTCAAGCACCTCGTTCAAATACGCCCAAGCCACACCGCCCGCCGCAATGCCGAGAGTGCCTGCACCCGCGAGGCTGTTGCCTGCATAGCGGCTGAAGGAGTCGGACAGTTCCGCATTGCGCGCTTCGATATGTTTGTGCGCCGCATAAGAAAGGCGCGGAAAAATGACCCAACGCGGATCCTTTGTAAACCCTTCGGGGGTAACTTTTTGCACCGTATCGTCCACCTCTACCGTCGCACACGCGTGGCAGATGCGGGTGGTCGCGCGGAACAGCACGGGCGTGCCGAGCCGCTCGGACAGTTCAAATGCATCCGCCATCATGGTGTACGCTTCTTCGGGCGAAGTCGGGTCGAAAATCGGCAACTTGGAAAAGGCCGCAAAGGTGCGCGTATCCTGTTCGGTCTGCGAAGAGATCGGGCCGGGGTCGTCTGCCACAAACACCACCATGCCGCCTTTCACCCCCACATAGGCGAGCGACATCAACGGGTCGGAGGCCACATTCAAGCCCACCTGCTTCATCGTAACGAGGGTGCGCTGACCCGCATACGCCGCCCCGGCGGCCACTTCCATGGCCGCCTTTTCGTTCACCGACCACTCCACATAGATGCGGCCGTTATCGTTATGTTTGGCGATCGTTTCCAACACTTCGGTCGAGGGTGTGCCGGGATACCCCGTCACCACACCGACACCGGCGCGAATTGCGCCAAAGGCGATCGCTTCGTTGCCCATCAACAGTTGTTTGCTCATATATGTCACCACTTCACACGGGATTTTCTCCAATTTTACCACCTTTTTGCATCTTTTTCAAGTCACACCCCACGATCTCGCAAAAAAATAGCGGTTTACTCTTGCACAAACGGAAAAAAGAAAAGAAAAAAACTTGATTATTATTTTGAACTGTGGTAAAATTAACTATGGTAGTTTTTAAATGTCGAAAGGAGTCTTTTTCATGAACTATTCAAAGGAAGTCCAGGAAATGTGCTGCGTGGCTAAAGGCCCGCATCACGGCCCCGCTCCCATTCCGGAAGAAGGTAAATGGGTACAGGCAAAAGAGATCAAAGATATTTCCGCCTACACGCACGGTGTAGGTTGGTGTGCACCCCAGCAGGGCGCCTGTAAGCTTTCGCTCAACGTAAAAGACGGCATCGTTGAGGAAGCGCTGGTGGAAACCATCGGCTGCTCGGGTATGACCCACTCGGCGGCTATGGCGGCGGAGATCCTTCCCGGCAAGACGCTGCTCGAATGTCTCAACACCGACCTCGTGTGCGATGCGATCAACACCGCTATGCGTGAGTTGTTCCTGCAGATCGTCTACGGCCGTTCGCAGTCCGCTTTTTCTGAGGACGGTTTGGTCATCGGCGCCGGTATGGAAGACCTCGGTAAGGGCGAACGTTCCATGGTGGGTACCATGTACGGCACCAAGGCCAAGGGTGTGCGCTATCTGGAAATGACCGAAGGCTACTGCACCAGAATGGCGTTGGACGAGAACGACGAGGTTATCGGCTATGAGTTCGTTTCGCTGGGCAAAATGACCGCTTTCATCAAAAAGGGTATGGAACCGAACGAAGCATACGAGAAGTCCAAGGGTACGTACGGCCGTTTCAACGACGCCGCGAAGTACATTGACCCGAGAAAAGAATAATTGAAGGAGGAAATACGAACAATGGCTAAGTTTGAAGGTTACGAGAGACGCGAGGCAAAAATTCTTGCCACTCTTAAAGAATACGGGATTTCCTCTATCGACGAATGCAAGGAAATCTGTGCCGCTCAGGGCATCGACCCCTACAAGATCGTGGAAGAAACGCAGCCCATCGCATTCGAAAATGCCAAATGGGCTTACACCGTCGGTTGTGCCATCGCCATCAAGAAGGGCTGCAAAAAGGCGGCCGACGCCGCTGCCGCTATCGGTATCGGTCTGCAGTCGTTCTGCATCCCCGGCTCGGTTGCGGAAAACCGCAAGGTCGGTCTCGGCCACGGCAACCTCGGCAAAATGCTCCTGTCCGAAGAAACCGAGTGTTTCTGCTTCCTCGCCGGTCACGAATCGTTTGCGGCCGCAGAGGGTGCTATTAAGATCGCACTGAACGCGAACAAGGTTCGTACGCAGCCGCTTCGCGTGATCCTGAACGGCCTCGGCAAAGATGCGGCGTATATCATCAGCCGCATCAACGGCTTCACCTATGTGGAGACCGAATTCGATCCCTATGCCGAAGAGGTTAAGGTCATCAGCGAAAAGGCGTTCTCGAACGGCCCCCGCGCCGACGTGAAGTGCTACGGCTCGGATAACGTTCCCGAAGGCGTGGCGATCATGCAGCTCGAGAAGGTCGGCGTTTCCATCACCGGTAACTCCACCAACCCCACCCGCTTCCAGCATCCCGTGGCAGGCACCTACAAAAAGTGGTGCAACGAGAACGGCGTCAGCTACTTCTCGGTGGCGTCCGGCGGCGGTACCGGCCGTACCCTGCACCCCGATAATATGGCTGCCGGCCCTGCTTCCTACGGCATGACCGACACGATGGGCCGTATGCACGGCGACGCGCAGTTTGCGGGTTCGTCCTCCGTGCCGGCGCACGTGGAAATGATGGGTCTCATCGGCGCCGGTAACAACCCCATGGTCGGTATGACCGTGGCTTGTGCCGTAGCTGTGGAAGAGGCTATGAAGTAAGATAGGTTTTATAAGAAAACACGGCTTGGAAAACCAAGCCGTGTTTTTTGTTTCTATGGGTTATATCATCATTTTACCAACACGCTTTGTCCCGCCTCTATGGTGAAGGTGGTATCACACGGCACAAAACGGTCGGTTTCGGTGTCGTAACGCGTGAGAGCATCTACCGCTACCGCGAACGTTTCGCCCAACATATGGCTCTTGTTCACGATCAGTGCCGAACCGTCGCTGTAACACCCTACCACGGCATCCCCCATTATGCCGCGGATGTTGCCGTGGCACACGGTGTCGGTGGCGGTATCGCACACCCGCTCGCAATCCAGCGGGAACAAATGCTCACCCAGCGGGCGCAACCAGCGCGCGATCGCCTGCACGTCGTAGTAGTGTTGGTAGGGTTTACCCTCGGAATCCACCATCGCGTTATCCCACCGCCACATATCGTCCGCGTCACCCACAGGCACGGCATAGGTGAAGAAGGAGATGCGGCGGAAGCCGTATGCCAAGCACATATTCACTTCCCAGCTGAGCTCCGCACGCGTCAGATTGCGGTACATGCCGTGTTCGGTCAGCAGCACGATGCACATAGCATCCAACCCGTGTGCGCGGGCGCAACGGCGCACCTTTTCGGCGTTTCCGAGGAAACTGGGGCGATCATGTTCGCAAAACGCGGTTTGCATAATGAGATCCGCACGACGATCGCCCGTAGGGCTGAGAGTGGGTCTCGGACAATCGCGCCCGAAGAAATGGTAGTGATCGTAGCTGATGAAATCGGGTTTCACGCGGGTGACAAAATCCTCCAAATGCTCCTCATACGAAGCGTTGCCGAGCGATTCCAGAAACGCTTGGTCCGGGTAAAGGTTGATGACCGTTTCGCATTGCGGTGCATGACGACGGAACGCCGCTACCACGCGGCCCAAACCATCAAACGCGCTGCAGTGCGGCTCGTCCACCAGGTCGAAACCGTTGAGCGCTTCGTACCCCGCATAATCCGCACAGATTTCCGCCACAATGCGGTCGCATTCCGCTTCATCGGCCGCCATGGCACGCCACACACGACGGTCACTCACATTCACGCGCACCCCTGCCGCCGCACAACCTTTCAGTGCGGTTTTGATCTCCTCGGGTGTACCTTGCAGTTGTGCCAACGTGATGCCGCTTTCCGCCATCGTTGTGAAAGTGTCCTCGTACACATAACGATCGGGTCGCGGGCCGTAAAAAAACGTGATCTCAAAACGTTTCATGCAATCAACTCCTTTATTACATCATACCACCTGCCGACAACAGTTGAAACCCCCACGGAGTTACGATCCGCGGGGGTACTTTTACGCTTTTTTTACGGGGACGGCGGTGTGGGCGGCAATATGCGCTATCCACTCCTGCACCGTCTCCTCGGCAGGGAAGGTGAGTTCGTCGAGCGGATACGCGCGATCGAGCATCGCGTTTTTTCCCCGCCCGAGCGGATGGTACGGCTCGATATGGATCTCAATCACGTTTTCAAGACGGTTTGCCACCGCCGCGATCCCTTCCAAATGGTCGGCGCGGTCGTTTACAGTGGGAATGATGGGGCAGCGTAACACCGTTTTGGCACCGAGCTCGTCCAGCATATACAGATTTTCGAGAATTTGCAGGTTATCTACCCCCGTGTATTCGCGGTGACGCACGGGGTCGGTTTCTTTGTAATCGTATAAAAACAGATCCACGAACGGGGCGACCGCCCGCAGTTGCTCCGCCGTGGCAAAACCACAGGTCTCCATACACGTGTGCAGCCCCGCCGCCTTTGCCGCCTGCAACAACGCGAGGGTGAACGGGAACTGCGCCATCGGCTCGCCACCCGACAGGGTGATACCGCCGCCCGATTGCTCGTAAAACGGGATGTCCTCCAACACTTCGTTCAAGATCTCTTCGATCGTCGCCTCTTTGCCGACCGCACGGAGCGCTCCCGTGCCGCACACCGCCGCACAGCCGCCGCAACGGGCACAAGCGGTGCGATCGAAACGGTGGTGTTCCTCGAAACGATGGCAAGCCTGCTCACACGCCTGTGCGCAGGCGCGACAGCCCGTACACTTTTCGGGATCGAACAGCAGGTCGGTGTGAAACGCTTGGGATTCGGGGTTGTGACACCAGATACAGCGGAGCGGACAGCCCTTCAAAAACACGTTGGTGCGAATACCCGGTCCGTCGTTGATGCTGAACCGCTGAATATCAAAGATCACGGTGATCCCCCCTTGTTTTCATCATACCACGGTATCTGCGCCCTGTCAACGGCCGTTTTGCGCCGTTATCGCTCGATATATCGGCCGACTTCATCACCGTAACGGTCCGGACGCGGGCCGTAAAAAAGGGGGCCTCCAATCGTTTTATGGCAACCGGCCCCTTTGATCACATCATACCATCCGCCGACAAAAATGGCCAGTCTGCCCTGCCGCCCGCTTCCCTGTGCAAAATTTTACCTCTTTCTTTCCACAAATCTGTCTTGTACGCTCCGGCAGTTACGTGTATACTTACATCAAAGGAGTGATACCCATGCGAAAGATCCGCATCGCCCAGATCGGCGCCAACCAAAACAGCCACAGTTGCGCTGTGCTGGCGTCGCTCAGAAAACAAAGCGATCTTTTCGAGGTGGTCGGCTACGCCCTGCCCGAAAACGAGCGTGAACGCATCCCCTACAAGATGGCGGGATACGAAGGATTCCGTGAAATGACGGTGGAGGAAATCCTTACCGATCCGACCATTGAAGCGGTGGCGGTGGAGACCGACGAGATCTTCCTCACGAAATACGCACAGATGGCGGCGGAGAACGGCAAACATCTGCATATGGAAAAACCCGGCGGTATCTCTCTGCCCGATTTTGAGCGACTGATCGACACGGTCAAGGAAAAAGGCACGGTGTTTCACACGGGGTATATGTACCGCTATAACCCCTTCGTACAGGAACTGCTGGCACACGTGCGAAACGGTGAACTGGGCGAGATCCTGAGCGTGGAAGCGCAGATGAGTTGCTACCACCCCGCCGTTACGCGCCAATGGCTTGCGCAGTTCCCGGGCGGTATGATGTTCTTTTTGGGCTGTCATTTGATCGACCTTATTTTGCAGATACAAGGCACACCCGATCGCATTCTGCCGCTGAACACATCGAGCGGTGTAGACGGCGTGACCGCCCCCGATTGCGGCATGGCGGTGTTACAATATCCGCACGGTACCTCCTTCGCCCGTACCACGGCGGTGGAACGCGGCGGCTTTGCCCGCCGTCAGTTGGTGGTGGTTGGCACGAAGAAAACCGTGGAATTAAAGCCGCTCGAATGGTACGTTCCCGACGGGGACGGTGCCTTGTGTACCCACCGCACGGAGCGCGTGACCGACGGTTGGCACGAATGGGGCGAAGAATCGAAAAGCGCCCCGCTCGATCGTTACGACGGTATGATGGCGGCGTTTGCCGCGATGGTACGGGGTGACATGCCAAACCCCTATACCCCCGACTACGAACTGACCCTTTATAAAGCCGTGCTTGCCGCCTGCGGCCCGCTCGCACAGGGCAACGATCCCATCGAAGTCAGTACATAACAAAGTTGCGCCGCACAAAAACGTGCCCCCCTGTTTCAAGCGAAACGATCCGGTATAAGCAAAGACACGGTTCGGCAAACGCCAAACCGTGTCTTTTTCGTCTTTATACCACCACACGCCGCCGCAAGGCAGTCGGTCTCATCCGAAGGAGATCTCCTTCTTCTGTGCGGCAGACGCGTACAGGCCGTCGAGCAGTTTCGCACTCTCAAGGATGTTGTCGATATGGCAACGCCCCTTCACGCCACTCTTGACCGCCGCAATAAACGCTTCGTCTTCCAGACGGTACATATCGTCGATCTCGTAGTCGGGCTCCACCGTTTCGAGGGTATCCCCGCGATAGAGGGTAAACTTGCCGCCGTACTGCAGACGAGCGCCGCACTTGTCACCCATAAAGTCGATGAACATACCGCCGTCCTTCACGTTTTCCGCCCATGCACCGTTGAAGGAGATGGATGCTTTGTCGGTGCGGACGTGACCGGTGATGAGATCATCCACGTCATTCGTGCCGTTTTCGATATCCGCGGTATCTTCCGCCCACATGCCCTCGTACTTATAGGATTTCATATCTTTTGCCATTTCGCAATACGCGTCGGCTGTGAGAGTCTTAAGTTTCGCACCGCCCAGGATATAGAGGATCAGATCCAGGAAATGCACGCCCCAGTCGATCAGCACGCCGCCGCCCGACTGCGCCTTGGTGGTAAACGCACCGCCGAGACCGGGAATGCTGCGGAAGGAACGGAAGGAGCAATACACATGATAGATATTGCCGAACTCGCCGTTGCGGTTCATTTCCGCCAACTTCACGACCGAGGTGTGGAAGCGGTTGCACACACCGATATTCAGCATCAGCCCGCGCTTGTTCGCCTCTTCCGCCATCTCGCAGGAGAGAGCGTAGTTCACCGTAATGGGTTTTTCGCAGAACACATGCTTGCCCGCACGCAGAGCATCCATCGTCACCGTGTAGTGGGCGTAGTTCGGAGTAAGCACAAATACCATCTGCACTTCGGGATCCGCCAGTGCCACTTTATAATCGGTGATAACTTCGCCCACGTTTTCGTAGGTGTCCTTCATCTTTTGTGCCTTTTCTTCGATCAGATCGCAAGCATACTTGACATACACGCCCTCGATCTTCGAGAGTGCGGGGAAATGCGCTCCCTGCGCAATGCGGCCGCAACCGACCACGGCAATAACCGTTTTGTTCATACGTTTCGCCCTTTCTTTTATGTTCTTTGGTTCCACTGCCAGTGTACCGCAATTCGGTGTGCAAGAAAATAGCCGTTTTCTCTGAAAAAGATGTCCTCAGTTCATATTTTTTCTTTTTTCGCGGGTTTTTACGGTTTTTTATTGACTTTCTTTACGGTTGCAGGTACAATGGCGAAGAGAGGAGGTGGCGATATGCTCACGCGGTATCATCTGGATCACTCGTATTTTAACGAGCCGCGCCGTTTCGGCAATATCCTGCTGTATCAAATCGGACGGCAATACTGCGAACGAGACACGGTCGTCGCCCCCCACATCCATATGCCGTTTTTCGAGTTGACCATCGTCACCGAAGGGCGCGGCTCGGTTATCACCAACGGTATCGGCACACCCGTCGGCCGCGAAGACATTTACTTTTCCCTGCCGTGTGACACTCACGAGATCCGCGTCGATCCCGACGCCCCGTTGCAATACGATTACATCGCCTTTCGCTGTGAGATCCCCGCGTTGCAAAAAGAACTCGATTACTTGACCGAAAACTACCACTCCCCCTATGGGCGCGTATTTCGGGATGATCACATCCGCCGCACAGTGGGATATGCCCTTTCGGAACTCAACGAAGAGCGCCCCTACTCCGACGAACTGCTTGCGGCATTGCTCACCCAGATCAGCGTCTGCCTTATCCGCGATTGCCAAAAAATACCCCCCATTAAAACGCGGGACACCGTCACCCCCGCCGAGGTCTTGTGTTACCGCCTGATGCACCACATCGACACCCACATCTATTCGATGAAGCGGTTGGACGAGTTGGCCGACGCCACGGGATACAGTTACGGTTATCTTTCGGCGCTGTTCAAACGCACCACCGACCGCACGCTGTCGGAGTATTATCAGGAAAAGCGGTTAGATGCCGCGGGGTTGCTGTTGCGCGAAGGACGTTTTTCGGTCACCGAAGTAGCAGATATGCTCAATTACGCCTCGGTCTATTCTTTCAGCAAAGCCTTTCGCAAGCGCTACGGCGCCTCTCCGCGTATTTGGCGGGAAAATAGTATAAAAAACGGCTAAATATATTTACAAAGCGCGCTGTTTCCATTAAAATATATAGTAATAAACAAAAGGAGGTCTTTTGTATGTATCAATTTCCTATCGGTATCATTCTGGACTCTTTCCGCCTGCCTTTCCGTGAGGCTGTGGAAAAGGCGGCATCTCTCGGTGTGCAAGGCTTGCAGGTGTGGCTGAACAACCCCGAAGAGTACACCACCGCCATCGTGCGTGAGCGTTTGGACATCATCAAGTCCAACGGTCTTAAGGTGTCGGCCGTATGCGGCGACTTCGGCCACGGTTTCGGCCAGACGGAGCACAACCCCTCGTTGATCGAGCGTTCCAAGCGCGTGATGGATTTCACCCGCGAATACGAATCGGAGGTCGTGACCACCCACATCGGCGTGGTGCCCTCGGATGTGAATCATCCCCGTTACGCCATCATGCAGGCGGCGTGCCGTGAACTTGCGGAATATGCCGATTCGGTCGGCGGCCACTTTGCGGTGGAGACCGGTCCCGAACCCGCCGTGGTGCTGAAGGGTTTCCTCGACAGCCTGAACTCCCGCGGTGTAGGCGTCAACTTCGACCCCGCGAACCTCGTGATGGTGGTGGGCGACGACCCGGCCAAAGCGGTGCACACCTTGAAGGATTACATCGTGCACACCCATGCAAAAGACGGCATCAAACTGCTCGATAAAGATCCCGAGGTTATTTACGGTCTGCGTCCCGAAGACGAGCGCGACCAGTGGGGCGTGGCATTCGAAGAAAAAGCGCTCGGCGACGGCCATGTGGATTTCGTAGCATGGACAAAGGCACTCGAAGAGATCGGCTACAAGGGCTTCCTCACCATCGAACGCGAAGTGGGCGACGATCCCGTGGCGGATATCGTCTCCTCGGTCAAGTTCCTGCGTGACGTACTGGCGAAATGATGCTTATGAAAACAGCTATTTCATCTTACAGTTTCCAGCATGCCATCCATCGCGGTGAGGAAACACAACATTCCATCATCGCCAAAGCCAAGGCCATGGGACTGGATGCTATTGAATTTATTGATCTCTGTCCGCCCGAAGGGATAAGCGAAGAAGACTACGCCGTCTCTCTGCGCGACGAGGCCGCCAAAGAGAATATCGCGATCGCTGCCTATACCGTCGGCGCCGATCTGTTGCGCGACGATTTGGATGCGGAAGTGGAGCGCCTGTGCCGCAAGGTGGATGTGGCGGTGTTGCTCGGAGCCAAACTCCTGCGGCACGATGCCACCTTCCAAAACCCGCCCGAAGGGTGGGACGCGGTGTTGCCGCGCCTTGCGGAAGGATGCCGCCGCGTCACGGAATACGCCGCCCGTCGCGGTGTAAAGACCATGGTAGAAAACCACGGACTCTTCTGTCAGGATTCGGTGCGGGTGGAATCACTTTGCCGCACGGTCGATCACGAAAACTTCGGATTGCTGGTGGATACAGGCAACTTCCTCTGTGTGGACGAAGCCCCCGAAGAGGCCGTTGCCCGTTGCGCGCCGTATGCCTTCCATGTACACATCAAGGATTTCATCCGTAAAACGGCCGAAGAAGGATGTCCTTCCGACGGCTGGATCGTTACGCGCGGAGGCAACTTCCTGCGCGGAACAGTAGCGGGTCACGGCATCGTGCCGATCGCCCGTTGTATCGCCGCATTGAAAGCGGCGGGTTACGACGGAATCGTCTCGCTGGAATTTGAGGGATGGGAACATCTCGATGAGGCGCTGCCCCACGGCGTAGCGTTTTTGAAAAAAGTAATTGCATAAATTAAAATCGGCTGTCTGCACTGCGACAGCCGATTTTATTTATTCCGTAAGTTCGAGCAAGGCCCCGTGGGATGAGAACAGATCCAACGCATAACGCCCGTTTTCGTCGGGCAAAAGGCAGGTGGTTTCTCCGCCGCTGTGCAACCGTACCGTGCGCCCGACGGCGCGGAAGGTAACGCGATTCTTCACAGGCGACACATCGTAAGGATCGTCGCAAGCACACAACAAATAGGCATGGTCGTATGTGTTCCGGCCGATCATAACCCCCACCACCAAGGGGGCGCCGCTCTCTTCGCAAAGATCCTGCAGATACCCGTCGTTATATTGTCTTGTCGCTCCGCGCATGGCCGAATCGAACCCGACAAACACCGTCGCCGTGCGTCGATACCGCATGTACGGTTCGCCGATGGCATGCAATTCGGCATTCATCGCCGCCAACTTGTCGTATTGAGCGGTTTTTTCGCCGTTTTCATCCAACACGTTGTTATACCACCAACCTTTGGTATAACAACCCCAACTGATCAATTCGGCGCCAAATGCCAACGCCGTATACGCTTGAAAACGCAACTGATTCAAACTCATCACCGTGTCCTCGCGGTGGGAGTTCACCTGTAACACGATCCACAGCGAGCGTCCCGTATCCCGACACGCATCCGCCACTGTCCACAAATTGGAAAACGCGCGATCCACCGTATCGGCATACATGTAAAAATCGTAACTGATATAGTCGGTCGGCACCGCGGCTATGTAACGATCCACATATTCTTGATACGTAGCCGTCCCGAGCTGACTTACCACCTCTTCCCCCGTATTTTCTGCGGTTGAGGCGTAATTCGGATACAAGTTTAAATAGGCAAAATGTGCAGGGAAACGGCGTTCCACCAGCGGAACCACCTTGCTGTAATGCGAAAAATCCAACGCGGAAGGCTCATCGCCCACATCGATCCCCCAAATCGCCGGATGATCCGTAAAAGCATCGGCCGCCGCCTCATAGCGCGCAAGTGGATTGATCTCAGCCATCTTTCCAGCCGGGCACCCACCCCACCATTCAGGTACAACAAACCGCACAAACGCGCCGAGTCCGTATTTCGCAAACAGATCCAACGCGGCGTAATCGGGATCCATACATACGATACAATCCACTCCGCACGCCACGATATCGCGGATGTGCTCCTCACGGCGCGCGTACGGCGCCAGCGCGTGTGCGCCGATGACCAGTTTCGTGCGATCCCATCGCCGCTTCATGCCTTTTCCCTCCCCGATCGGATCTCAATATACCACTTTCAGCGTTTCGATGTGAAACGGCGAAAATGTGAGGGGTACGTTTTGGGGATCGATCTCTTCGATCACTTCCTCCAACATATTGGTGCGGTACACCGCACGCGGCGGTATGGCAAACCGCAGACGCGTAGCTGCCGAACCGCCTTCTGCTTCGTAAAGGCGAAGAATATACGCATTTTCGACATCTTCACACGGTTTCACCGTTTCGATCAGTACATTTTCCGCCTCCGATGTCACCAGGGAAGGCATATCGCACCGTCCTTCTATCATCACGGGCGGGAAATTCAAGGCATAGGCCGGTTGCGTTACAGACGGCACCGAAAACCCGCTCGCATGGGGCAAGAAGGCATATGTGCAGAAGTGGTCGCCGTGATCGCCGCTCGCATCGGGGGCTGTTCCGCCTTTGTGGAGCGAGAGAGCCATGCTGCCGCCTTCTACCGATACACCGTATTTACAATCATTCAGCAGCGCCACACCATAGCGCGTATCCGAAAGATCGGTATATTTATGGCACGCGACCTCAAACTGGGCAATCTCTTCCGACGTGGAGTGATTGGTGGAGCGTGACACATAACCGAACTGCATCTCGAACCGCGCTTGTGGAGTAAACACATTGGTATCAAACGCCGTCTTTAAGAAACGATGATCATCCTGCCAACAGAGCTTGGTATCAAATCGCACCAGAGGCGAAGCGGCATATACCACCATATCCTGCCATATATCGGTCTTTTCGCTGATACGATAGTGACTGCGCAAACGCAGTTCCACCGCCCCCGCCGACACCACTTCGCGCGAAAGCAACGTGGCACAAGGCTTCAGTTTGCGGAACAGATCGGCATCCACATCCCAGTTCTCCCACGCAAGCGGCACATCTTCGCCAAACAGGAAGGTGTTGAGCGGCCGACCGGCACACAACTCACGCTGTGTGCGGATATCTATGAACGAGGCGATCGCGCCGCGCTCGTCAAAGGTCATTACGGCAAACGGGGTCGTGAGGGTGTTGCCGTCGTAATCAAACACCGATGCGGTCTCTTCTGCCGCCTTCAGTTTAAACGACGTGGCCGACAGGGCGTTGAGCACCGTACCGCCGACCGCCGTACGGGAATTTCCTTCAAAATCGGTAAACGTCTGGCAAAGCGCGCCGTCTATATGTTTCCCTTCGGGCAACGTGGCATACCACACTTCTTCCCGCGGGAAAGAAAGGGTGTTCACCGCCGTCACGGTCTCTGCCTCTTTCGCAGTGGTAAGCGTCGTTTGACGCATCTCGCCCAGTGTGGCACGCACCGCGCGCATCTGTTCCTTACAAGCGACATGTGCCGCTTCGATACATGTGCCGGGCAAAATATCATGGAATTGGTTAAGCAACACCGTCTCCCAAAGGGGGGTTACTTTTTCGCCCGATGCAGGCACACCGTTTCGCAACGCTTCGGCCACCGTCAGAAACTCCACATCGTGCAACGCATATTCCGCCTTGCGATTGTTGCGCTTGATCTCGTGTTGGTTGGTGAGGGTGCCGCGATGCAATTCCAAATAGAGTTCTTTCGCATACAGCGGCGGCTCAACCGCTTCACTTTCAAGCGTCTTCATAAATTCGCCCACCGTGGTATATTCGGTCTTCGGGCACCCATCGAGGTCACCCATTCGGCGCACCGCTTCCAGCATTTCGAACTGCGGGCCGCCGCCGCCGTCGCCGGGGCCATAGGCATGCAGACGGCGATGCGTCGACGCACGTTGGCAAATGCCGCCCGCAATATCGTTCAGCGCTTTCGGCTCCATATTACACGCACCGATGGTGTTCAAATGCGTAAACACACGCGTGCCGTCCAGGCCCTGCCAGTAGAAAGCATCATACGGGAAACGGTTGGTGTCGTTCCACCCCATTTTGGTGGTAAGGAAGTAATCCACACCGCACCCTTTCATGATCTGCGGAATGGATGCGCTGTAGCCGAACGTATCGGGCAGCCAGAAACAATTGGAGGTATAACCGAAATGGCGACGGGTATACCGTTGACCCCACAAGAACTGGCGCACCATACTTTCGCCGCCGGTAATGTTGCAATCGCACTCTACCCACACGCCGCCGTTGGGTTCCCAACGCCCTTCGCGCACACGCGCGGCAATGCGTTCGAACAGCGCGGGATAATGGCGACGCATCATTTCGCAGTGATACGCCGAACTCTGCACAAAACGATGCTCGGGGTAACGCTCCATCAAATTCAACTGATTCGAGAAGGTACGCGCCACCTTTTTCACCGTATCGGTCACCGTCCACAGCCACGCAGTGTCCATGTGGCTGTGGCCGATAAGTCCGATCACGGGGCGGTTGGGTGTATCCGCACCGTGAGAGGCCAAAATCGGGAGAATACGGGCATGTAACGCACGCAACCCCGCACGGTACGTCTCTTCATCAACAAAATCCGCGTGGTAATACACCTCTTCATGCGCATCTTCCAACGCACGAAGCACCTCCATACGACGGAAATGATTGACGCTGCCGTCGCGGATCAGACCCGTAACCACATGCAGATCAAAATACAGATCGTAGCACAGTGCGTCCTTCACAAAAACGTCCACACCGTTGTAGGCGGTGCGAAAACTGCCGTGCCACTGTTCCCCCATGCCGAACGGATGACTGTTGGGGATATAGCGGCCACACCAGGATTCGATCACAACGGACAGCGTCTCTCCCGCCACCGCTTTCGCACACAGGCGGTTACACCAATGGTTGGCGTTTTGACGCGCCAAATGACACTGTTTTGTGAAGATGCCCATCTCCACGCCGTTTACGTAATACAACATTTCGCCGTTCAGTTGGGGTTGCAAGAACAGTTCTTGCCCATCCAATTCCTGCGGCACGGTAAAACGCCCGCGGAACCAACCGAGCCGCTTCTCATCGCCCCACATTTCGCCCTTTTCGATCGGACGATATCCTTCGGTGGGAATACGATAAAGGTGCTCCTCCGTCTCGAACAGTTCAACATCGGTCAGCTCGCCCACCTTGCGAAACATACGTCCCGCAAGTTGATCTTTTAACCGTGCAATTTTTTCATATGTACGGTGCAATTGTGCTTCGTTTAACATATCAACAACCCCTTGCATTTGCCGAAATCTGCTTTTTCGCACAGTGTATCATACCCTGTGCGAAAAAGCAAGAAAAAGTGTCGTTTTTATAAAAGATTTTACGCCGCCGGAGTCAATACACAGGACGGTCGCCTTACGGCGAACGTCCGCTCAACATTTTTCTTGCCGTCTTCAACAGACGGCATTTCGCCTTTGGCGAAACCGAAAAAGTTGCCGTCTCTGCGCCTCTTTAGATTCACGCCGGAGTCAACACACCGTTCGCATCCGCCGTGTACTTACCCGCCGCGCACAGACCGTTGGTCTTCGCCGCCGACACGGTGAACGTCTTGTTCACGTTCAGCGCACCGTAAGTACCGCTGACGTAGTACAAGTTGCCGTCC
>JAZNTV010000019.1:0-18318 GCA_045591985.1 Acutalibacteraceae bacterium | reverse complement strand
GGTTGATACGGCAGAGAGATTCCTCAAGAACGCATGGCAAAATGCACTCTGTTTTCGCAGAGCGTCCCGTGCCGTCATTTAAGTCCTCCTTTTTGTCGGGAGATGCATCGCAAACAACGATATCATACCCGAATGCAGGCGCTCCTAACTTTTTTAATATGGCCTGCTCGATCATATCTTCCGTAATAAAATTAGCCATAATAGACCTCCGATTTTTTCTTAACCCCAAATCTGTGCACTGTACGCTACAAAGAACACGCTTTTGTTTATGTGCAGTTTAATATCTTATTGGTATTTCTGAGGGTTTGACTTCTACATTTTCAAAATTATTAACCTTTAAAAACTCTTCAACCCCAGATTGTGCAATTCCTTTTTCCATAATAGGTGCCATTGTTATGCGCTTAACAGCCGATGTATCAAATGGTACCATTAAGCACGGAACTATCATACCATTTCGCTCATAAAAGTCCAATCTGATTTTCTGGTTGAATTTATTTGCATAATTTTTTCTATCGTTATTTACTCGAGATTCTGAAATCTCAATCAAAACTCTATATTCTTTTTCATCAGAAAAACTCTTGTCTTTAAAAAACATACCGTAAGAACATATGTAGCGGTGTAAATCAACCATAGATTTTTCCGGGAAGCTTTTACTTTTTTCTGCTTCAATTTTATCACATATTGTTTTAATCGCCTTAAGTTGCTGCTCTTTATTATATATTACTTCGCCATAATAAAAGAATATCGGATCTAATGCATCCCCCTTGTTAGCAACATCGAAAGATTTAATAAACTTATAAATATCAAATCCTATGTTGTATCCTTGATAATTATTGTTGTGAATATAATAATTCCACATATGCAGCGAATCTTTTTCCTTGCTGGTGCAAAAGACAAAATTTCTACTCGCCGATAACTCAATACTGTCGGGACTTGCAAAATCAACGCTTGTAACGGATAGATCTATGTACTCCTGTTCTGTATGATGTTGAAGCAACAAACTTGTAACTATTTGTTTGCAGTATGGGTACTTCTCGCTATTATCTCTAACGAATTCTAAGAGCCGCTTGATGAAAAACAGCATTTCAGACTTATCGTTCAAATAGCGAACATCAGTAAATCTAACAAACGCGCTCCCATCCGAAGGAGTTAAGATTTTCAACAAAGCATTTGCCGACGTGTAATGATATCTTACTAATTCTGTGGTTGGTTTAAATTTGTCTTCTTCGGGCTGAAAGCACTTTATCATAAAAGAATTAAACTTTATGCTATCAAGATTATCTTTTCCCACTACTTTACACCTCCATTTTGCCGCTCATAAGGCGAGGCAAGAGTAAATCTCGCTGTTTTGCAAGATTTAAATTGTTATTATACAGCATTCGTTTTTGCTCTAAAATGGGTAAAATCTTGTCTCTAAACGCCGTCAAAATTTCCTGTTTAGGAACAATGATTTTATATCTGCGCATAAAGGTTAAACCAACAAACTGCTGTGATGCGCCATTCGTTTGCGTAGCAAATATCTCCTGCATAGAGGAGCTTGTCATCCAGTAGTAAAGATACGCAGTTTTGACCGTGTCGTTAGGTTTGAAAATAATAACATTCTTTACGCTAAACTCTCGACTATAATCCACAACACAACAGTTTCCGACCGTGCCGATATTGCTGAATAGAATGTCGCCACTCGAAAGACCGCTACGCTTTTTGATGTTTGCGTGATCGCTTTCACTTATGCAATATGCTTCATCAAAGTCAACAAAACCATTTTTTATACATCTGCCCGTTACCAACGGAACACCGTCGTCTAATGGTTTGGGTGTGTCGTGAGTACCGTCTGTAATATAACAAAAATCGTTCATTCTCTTTATTGTCCATCCCTCGGGCAGACCATTTTCAAACTTTGCGGTTTCGTAGCCAGGGAAACGGAAGCGAACAAACCACTCCTTGTAAAGTTCCTGCGCTGCATTTTCCAAAAGCGCAATTCTGCGATTGTTGTTTTCAATCAACTCGTCATAGGCAGAAAGAATCTCCGCAATACGCTTTTGGGTAGGCATATCAACATCCGGGACGAGATACTTCATTATTGCTGTTTTACTTCCACGAGGCATCTTAGTTCCCTTAGAAGTAACTGTAGAATAATTGAAAAAGTTATTGTCGGACAGAACATAGTACAAGAATCTTTTATTCACAGATTTGTTAGTCTTCAATACCAAGACATCGTTTGAACATCCGCCTTTTTTATCTGCAAACCAAATTTTCTTAAAATACGGTCGAATATTAGAAAGCAGAATATCTCCTTCTTTATACGCAGGAAAGGTTTTGCCTTCTGCTACAGAGAATGCCTTTTCTACGCCGACTCTATTCGGCAACATATTTTCTGTGGAAATATAATTATGTTCATCAACTTCGTTAGCGGAGATACGATCTTTTCTATATTCACATGCCGTCGATAGTACTCGATATTTCATTTTTCGTAATCTCCTTTTCTGAAGGCTTGTACAAAGGATAAAAAAGTGTCATCATCATTTCCAAAACAAACTTTTCCTATGTATTCTGTGGTATATGCTTTTCTGAAGTTTTGTATTTTTCTATACGACAAGCCACAAGCGCCAAACACTTTTTTCTTTTTTAAAGAAAGTATTTTGTCATCTTCCTTGTTTCGAATACGAATCAAAACAAATAAGTCGTGGTATAAGCCTTTCACAGCAAGAAAATATACAACTGGCAAAAAAGCTATAGAAAAAATAATTGGTATACAGAACGAAATCAGCACATCTACAACACCGTCTTGTGCGATAACCTTGATTGCCTTATCAATTGTAAATATAAGGAGCAATAAGCCAGTAATAACCGATATGCCGTCAAGAAGCTTGTGTGCACTTCGATATTTTTCATTATCTCTATCATGGTTCTGCAAGAGAACTAATAACGAGAAAGCAGGAACAATAAACATTTCTGCAAGAAATGAGAATGTAAAGGCACCAATAAAAAACTCCAAGATTGCGGACCATATAAAGTTGTCTATTACCATGCGTTTGAAGGGGTATTGATTCTTTTTTCTATTCACTGCCGCCTTAAAGCAAATAGGCGTGGCAACAAACAGCACCCATATGATGACATCCTTTACAAGAATCCAATTCCACAGAGGGACAAATTGCAACCCATATATGATAAGCCCAGCATAAGCCAACAAGCATAATATAGGTATAATAAAGACTTTTTTCAATGCCGATCTTATGAGGTTCGTAAGGAGCGTAATATCTTTTGAACGTATAACGATAAACGCAAAAAACAAGACTAAATAAATAATAGATGCAACTTCTCTTGTGGAAAAAACTTCAAACATTATTTGCTAAACAACTCCTGTAGATTGAGTGATATCTTTTCTTCTAACAAATGTGCTTCGCTGTTAAGCGTGGCGAGTTCTTCATTCAGCGAAAGCATTTCCGCTTTAAACTCCTCTGCGGTCATTCCGTCATCTTCGATGACAACGCCAACATAACGGCCGGGATTGAGGGAGTAGTCTTGATCGATGATTCCGTCCTCGCCGTCCAGCTTGGCAACCTTGCACAGACCGACCACATCGCGGTAAACGCCGTCCGGGAAGCGTTCAAGCAGCCAATCGATGTTTGCCTGCCAATAACTCTTAGTCATTACATCCTTATCATCGGATGTTTCGGGTGCATTGGCAAGATTGGCTTTATACTCAGCAATCAAGTCAGCAAAAGCGGCGGTATCACCCTCGTAAAGACGGGTAATAATGGCAAGGTTTTTGATCTGCTCTTCGCTGAATTTTCTGTGTGCGCGGTCAACCTGCGTAAACACATTGCGGGCATCTATAAATAGGATCTCGTCTTTCTTATCGGTATTCTTCTTGGCATTATCAAAGAACCACAAGGTGGCAGGGAGCGTCACAGAAGAGAACATATTGGAAGGCAGGGTCACCATCTGCTTAATAATGCCTGCTTCAATCATTTTCTTACGGATGTCGTATTCGCTGTTACCGGCATCGGACGCAGAGTTAGCCATAACAAGGCCTGCTCTGCCTTTTTCGTTCAGAGCAGTGGCAAAATAAGAGATCCAAAGATAGTTGGCGTTGGGTACGGTTTCTTTTTTGTCGGAATCCTTTTTCGCCGTCTTGGACTTGTTCTTGGGAATGCCGTATTCATTGAATCGGGGATCGTCTTTAACCTTGTCGTAAACAACCTCGTCTACATTGAAAGGCGGGTTTGCCATGACGTAGTCAAATCTGCCAACTGCATTGTGAGGATCCGCATAGAAAGAGTTTGCTTCACGGACATCGCCACGAACGTTATTCAGTAGCAGGTTCATCTTGGCAAGCTTTACGGTATCAGGTTCCTTTTCAACACCGTAGCACATGAACTTCATCATATCCTCAGCGGTAGCGTTGTGTTTGTGCATATAGCGAGCCGCCTGAACGAACATACCGCCGGAACCACAGGCCGGGTCAAGGAACAGCTTGTTGCCGATCTCAGGTTTCAGCACCTCTACCATATAGCGAACAACGGTAGCAGGGGTATAGAATGTTCCGCCGTCCTTGCCTTCCTGCAAAGCGAAGTTGCCCAGGAAGTACTCGTAGATCTCACCAAACAGGTCAATGCTGATGTCTTCGGGAATATCCTTGAAAACACGGATAATCTTAGAAAGCAGTTCCGGCTCTTCTTCGGGCACAAGCTGACCGTAAACCTCTTTGGGGAGAACGCCAGCCATGCTGAGGTTCTCTTTCTCGATTTCCTCCATTGCCTTCTTTACGAGAGTAGCCTTTTCCGCGTCATCGGGTGCGTTATTGATAAAGTCAAAATAGGCGCACTCCGGCAGATAAAAGCCGCACTTTTCAATGGAGACTTGCTTCATGGTCTTTTCGGCACGGGTGCCAATCTTGCGCTGATATTCCTCTGCAATCTCTGCCTTGTGCTGCTTGAACAGAATATCGGCATAGCGAAGGAAGATCAAGCCCAGAATGGGCTGACCGTATTTATTGGCGGCAAGATGTGCACTTGCACGAAGCATGTCCGCTGAATGCCACAGATCGTCTTTCAGTTTTTTTAGTTGTATGTCAGTCATTATTCTTGCTCCTTGGTAAGTTTTCATCAAACATCTACAATTTTCGCGTTAATAGCTCTAATGTGTCGTATTGACCCCGTAGAAGAAACCTACTAACTCTGTCTAAATAACAAAATTCTCTATTTGTCTATTGTTATTTTAGAAATAAATTCATCAATCAAATATGCAGTTTTCTGCTCATCATCTTCCAAGTCAAACATCGTTTGAATCTTATTTTTTAATTCAATAAGATTTGCCTTGCAATGAGGATCGCCGTTCAATACTGCGCCCATTTTTCTTGTGTCTACAGCACATTCGTGATATTTTGGATTACCAAAGTTGAAAGTAGGAACGTAGATGTTGGTATAATCGCTTTGCGTCACCCAGGCTGCTCCCATTTCGTTCAAACAAGCAGGGCTCTCTAAGTAATCGTTAGACCACAGGATGATCATAAAAATTTGCGAGTTAATGTTTTCTCTCAGATAATCATAAATGTTCTTATCCAACGGAATTTTGTGCAAAGGATGTGATGTATAAATGAGCTGATTGTTTTGAACGCCTAATCCAATTATAAAGTCTCTAAGGGCATCTCCATATACTTTATCGTTGGATCTGTGACTCAGGAAAATAAGCTTTCTCCCGTCGCCGGCCATCTCTACGGCAGTAGATGTAGGAGCAAAATCTTCGGGTCTCAAGTGTTCATAAATAGCTTTTAAGAGTAAATAATTTTTCCTATGAGAATCAAGATTATGAACATACCGATTATTGCGAATCTCATCAATAGTCTCATCGTACCATTTGATTAATTCCCTGAGACTATATATAACAACATCATAATCCGGATCATCTATAGCCTCTTTTAGTTTAAGGAGATAATTCACAATGTTTGAATCATCTGTATAATCAGTTATTGTTCCGTAAATACCTTCGTATTCAATTCTCAACTGCTTTAGTGCGTTCATATTCTATATCTCCTTTATATTTTCTCTATCTCAAACTGCATTCTTGCTGTTGTGCTCCAAAGTATCAATTTGACACTTTGGAATCTCGTAGTTGACACTTTGGGATTTTATTGTTCTTCATACTAAAGCACCAATAACCAATGCCACTGCAGCAACCACAACCAAAAGGCCGATCACATAGGTCAAACAGCCTGCAGACTTTTGTGGTGCATTTGCACGTTGCGGGTATGTATAGGTTCTCGGTTCGGGTGTGTGGGTTTGCCGAGGTCTTTGTGTCGGTCGTGGATTTCTCGCTTTGCGATACTGTGCAAGCGGGTCATTCGCCGACATGATCCGGGAACGAAAATCATCAAGCCACTGTGCGTCTCCGTACTCGCACATATTCTCCTCTGTACAACCCGGATCGTGGACGATCTGATTTCTCACCCAACGATAATGCTTCAGCTGCTTCAGATCCTCATCCCATCCCGGTATATATCGGGCACCAATGGGCGTGTTTACCATTTCGTCGATATAAGAGGAAATGCCGTGGTTGTCGCTATATATCTCGCTACACAGCTTTTCCAGTCTTTTATAGGAATCAATAAAACTCATGGTTTGCTCCTAATCTTCGTTTCTCTGGCTGCTGGCTTCCTTCAGCCGGTCGATCGCCATTTCAGGACTCATGGTATGGTACATCAGATAAACCACGCGCATAGTCTTTGCCGGGGCTTGACGGTAAATCTCCTTGCTGCTCTCACCGGTGTAGAAATTCCAATAGCGGTAAATATATCCCGTCCAATATAAGGTCTCCTTATCGAAAACCTCACCAGGTGCAGAAAGCGCATCCTTGCACTCGTCACCCATACGGGAGTAGATATATTCCTTGCCCGCCCACTGAACGTGGTGAAATTCAGAATCCATATCCTTGGAAACATCCGAGGTCATAAACGCCTTGATAAAGGCTTCGCTGGCGATGCTACGCTCTCCAGACAGCTCGAACAACTGCCCCTGGGTATCGCACAGCGCAAGTTGTAAGGAATTCAGCATATCATTCTCCTCTTAGAATTTCGTCAAAGAATTTACCTTCGCGGCGGTACTTTACTTCAATTTCTTCCGCCAAAGCAATGCCCTCATCTCTTCTTGCCACGCTCATATCCTTCAGCATACCCAGTTCCAGATAGGAGATGGGATGCTCACTGACGATTTTGATCTGCTTGCAAGCCTTTTCAGAAACCGCCACATACTGCTTGCCGAGATCCAATGCAGACAGACAGTTGATGAGGGCGACATCGGTCAAGGTTCTGTTAAAGAATCGGGACAGCTCTGTGTACATTCTGTCGTTTGCGATATAGCCCACGATCACATCATACCCATCTGCCATCTTCGCATACTTTTCGTAAATAGCAGTGCCCCTTGCCTTTTCCATTTCCTTGCGGTAATAGGCAATCAGCATGGCCCAATCCATACCGATACCCACAGTAAGTACCTTGAGTCCCCGCAGGTCCAGATCCACCGTGTAGAACATCGGCTTTTCCTCGTTGCAGACAAGTGTCAGGGGTTGTAGCGGTGCAGTGCCCATATAGAAACCCTTGCCAAAGTCGCACTCGGAACGGCTGATGGGTGCAATATCCCCGTCGATACCTTTCTTGGAGCCGTGATACAGACGCACAACATCGCCGTTTGCGATTTCCTCGCCGGTCATTCTGGCGATGGTCATATCACACACGGGAACGCCCTTCGCCTTGCAAAGATCATATATCTTGGATTGCGCCAGCTTATTGGGCACAGCATGCCCATTCTCCCAACGGTTGACGGTAGCGAAGGTAACATTCAACTGCTGGGCAAAATCGGTCTGACTCATATTCAAATAGGTTCTAATTTGTTTAATCAATGTCTGCATGGGGCTGCCTCCTGATATAACATTGTTTCTAATTTATATTATATCCAATGTTATACATTCAGTCAATGGTTTTTGCATAAAAGTTTCGATTTGTTCCGTCTTGGGATATCCCAAAATCGGTTATGCACACCTGATTGGGATATCCCAGGATGGGGCATATTGGGATATCCCAATTTAAGTACGCCTTGGGATATCCCAAACTGCTGTGGCCCAGTATGTCTTATGAGGAAGATAGAGGGGCTTGCACATAAAGGGGACGATTTTGAAAGTTACTCGCCCCCATAAAGATTTATCCTAGATATATTTTTAAAAACACTACAATTCGAGCACAAATACACATAAAACGACGGATTTCCTGAAGATAAATCGTTCTCATCAACGCTAAATGATGATAATCCTTTCTAAATCAAAATCTAGGCCCATGCTTTAAAAGGTAACCATTCTTTTTGAAATGATCAGATTTCGAAAGTTTTCGGTATCAACTGTCCTTACGAAATCAACTATCATAACCGAAAATGTGCGGTCGTTTTTCGAAATAAACCTATCATTTCGAAAGCAAACACGACCGGACACAACATCTCTCTTCTATGATAAGAAAAATTAAAAATTATTTTCGAAAGCAGCAGAGGGCATCCAATCTTCTCCTCTCGAAGAGAGCGTCATCATCATATCAAAAGGTCTGTCCTCCATCTTTCGAAAAGAGAATCATCCGTCATCTCAAAGAGACAGACAACCCCATCATCTCGAAGAGACAGACAACCCCATCATCTCGAAAAGAAAGCCCATCCGTCATTTCGAAGTGACAGGCGCAATCATTTTGAAACGACAGTTTCATCTCCCATAAATCAATCATAAATCTGGTCGTCCTTTCAAAATGATAGGGTATCTGTCATTTCGAAAGGAATACCATCGATCATTTCAAAAAGACATCCCCTCCGCAAGGCTGCCGCCTTACAGAGGGGATTTTCGTTCGCAACTAATACCACAATATTAGTTTGCCGCATTTTTCCGATTTTCGTCCTGAGATTTCTCCGCATAGTCTGAGCCCCATACGATCAGCGCCAGGCCAAAACAGATCATAGGATAAAGATAGGTATCAGGGGTCAGGGACTCTCCCCAACCGCGTCCGCAGAAAATACCCAGCAGGGCGATCAGCAGTATCGTGATATATTTGTAAGCTTTCATTGATTCATACTCCTTTGAAACTTTTTTGTCCAGGGGGTTGACTTTTTTCTCGTTTTTACAAATATTATAAATAAGATTATATTTAAGAAAGAGGAATTCAAATTACAACCAAACCTTGATACATTGGAAATTGGTGCTTCTTCACGAGTTATCAGCTTCAGATGCACTTATCCTTGGATCCGTGCATTATCTATTGGCACCTGCCATTCCCGCTGGGCGGGCTACTTAACCCTCAAGACCTTGCAAATCTCAGCAGCAAGGATGAGCGACCAAAGGAGCTCCAAGGGCTATGTAGAAAGGTTGCATTGAATGCATAATCAAAGTTTGTGGCAAACAGAAAACAGGTATAGCGGACGTTCTTCCCCGCATAAGGTATGTACCAAGGGGAGGAACTCGGTATGAAGACATTTGCACCGATTAACATAGTTGTCCACTATCCCACAACAGAGGACGGATGGCGTGAACTGAAACACCGTATGGCCATCGTTCACGCAGATGCAGTACTTAACAGTATCTCTAAGTTAAAGTGTCCAACGTCACAAAAGGAAAAACTGCTGCTGGCTATCATCGACGATGCGAAAGCAAAGATAGACGCCAATCAAACGCAGGAATCGAACTAAGGCAAAGCCGCTCCGGGTGGAGCGGCTTTGCTGTTTTAGACCGTAATGCGCCCCTTGAAATATTTTTCCCAGGATTTGAGGCTCACAACCTTTTGTCCGTTTTCCCAGGCCTGCAAGCAGCGGATGGGGATACCCATTTGCTTTGCGAAGGGTTTTACACCCATACCGCAGGATTCCCGGTATTGCTTAATCTGTTGGGCTTGTCCGCCCCAAAGAAAACGGTTATATCCGTCCAATAGATCGTGTATAGGTATCTCAAAGATCTTCGCCAGCTTGTCCGCTGTTGCCCTGTCAAAGGAATTCAGGTTACCGGTCTCTAAGTTGATATAAGTATTACGGGAAATACCCGCCATCCGGGCAACCTCCTTTTGCATTAAGCCTAACCGATGCCGACAAAAGCGCAAGCGGTCCGGAATGTTATCGATTTCCTCATAGCTTCCATATTGCTTATTGAAAATTTGCGCCTCCAACAGTTTACGGGGAGCCATCAATCGAAAACTAAGTATGTAGAGAATAGCGTGTTTGAACTTGCCGTTCTCCTTGCAGGTCATAATGTACATTCCACCTCCTGCAGGGGTGGTAATTCGCCATTTTGGCCGGGGTGTCCTGTTCATAAACGCATCCGAGATGTGTAAGCATTCTCTACACAACGCGATGCATAAGTCACCAAACGTACATTCTTGGTGTGATCAAACGTATCCACCGCTTTGATCAGCCCGATCGTACCGATCGAGATCAGATCGTCCGCCTCATCGGCATTGCTGTAGTATTTCTTAATAATGTGTGCCACCAAACGCAAATTGTGTTCGATCAGTTTCGCCCGTGCCGCACGATCTCCGTGTTCCCGCCACGCCACCAACGCCTCCCGCTCGTCTGTCGCCGAAAGCGGGCGCGGAAAGGTGCCGGGGTTTACGATGTGCAACGCCCAAAACAACAGATGCGATAAAGAGGATAGTATTGTCATCCACATAAAAAATCACCTCGGCACAATGTATGCCGCGGTGATTTTTTATATGTTTCGAAGAAGCACGCGATAGGCATCCTCGTCTACTGTAAGATTGAGCACATCTATCAAACGATTGGCCGAAAGATAGGGCGGCAATCCCAGCTCTTGAAGCAGTGCCTTACGGCGGTGCACACTGTCGGCGCCGCCGCTGAGGCCGTCTGCATACAGCCGTGCTTTGGTCATCCACGGTGTGACGGGCGGAGTGTCCTCCCCCTCCACCGTCACTCCTGCACGGCGCAGTGCCGCCT
Organism: Acutalibacteraceae bacterium; assembly: GCA_045591985.1. Lineage (GTDB taxonomy): Bacteria > Bacillota > Clostridia > Oscillospirales > Acutalibacteraceae > SIG588. The sequence continues at coordinate 7,354 of JAZNTV010000019.1, read as the reverse complement.
CAAGCTCGACGGGGTCGATCCCCTCCACACCAAGTAACCCCTCTTTTGACGGGTGTGCTTTGCGTTTTTCTTTTCCCTCGATGCAGGGAGCATACGCCTGTTTGATCCGATCGGGCGGAATACAGCCGCTCAAATGGCGACGTATCACAAATCCTGCCGCATCGCTGTCGGTCAAGATCACCAGTCCGCGCACCGCCGCCAAACGGCGCAGATAGGCCATTTGCTCTTTATCCTTAAAAATCCGAAATCCGTTGGTGGTCACGATCGGCGCATCCACAACAGCCGCCAACCTCACCGCATCGTGTTTTCCTTCCACCACCACCGCTTCACGTAACCGTAACATCGGTCAGTTCCCCCGTCGAGTAAGCAAAATCAAGCGGGCGGCCGTCTCTTCCAACACAATGTGGTTATCGGCCGGTGTGAACTTCAGTCGCCGATCCGCTTCGGCCAACACCTCAAGGCCCTCTCTGAGCGTGGCAGCCGACAGACGCGACGCATCCCGCGCCGCGTTGCGCAGACGAAATTCCTTTCCCTTATATCCCGCATATACCGCCGCCACCGCGGTGGGTTGTTGACCGGCCGCTTCGGCCGTTTTTACACGGTACAGATCCGCCCACGCCGATGCCAACACGCCGTTGATCATGATCGGATCTTCTTTTTGTGCAAACAACGCATGCAACACTTCATACGCGGCGGTATATTGCCCTTTCAAAATGGCTTTGGACAGTTCGAACACCCGCGATTCCAGATTGCGTGTTGCCGCCTTTTCCACCAACGCACGATCGATCTCGCCGCCATCCGCCAATGCCGCCAATTTATCCATCTCACACATCAGCAGATTTAAATCGTTACCGCACCACTCCAAAAGCAGGCGGGCGGTATCGGCCTTCATGGTGCACCCACGACGGGTCGCACCGCTCACCAACATACGTGCCACCTCTTCGGGGGTGCGTTTATCCAGTTTCACTACCGCGCCGCTTTTTTCCGCCGCGGCAAGAAAACGCTTCCAACGCTCGTTTTTGGCAGCAGACACCTTCACGGCATCGTAATAGAAGATCAACACACAACTTTCATTCGGCTCTTCCAAAAGCGCCACCAAGCGATCGTGGCCTTCACCCGTGCCGACATCGTAATCCCGTACGGTCACACAGGTGCGCTCCGCCATCAGCGGTAACGCTTCCGCCGCCTCTTCGATCTCGTTGAAATCGCATTTCAAACCGTCAAACCGATGCAGATTAAACGAATCCAATTCGTCATCGCCGTCCGTGGCACGACGACACAATTTGGTTGCATATTGTCCCACAAGATAGGATTCCTCGCCATACAACACGTAAACGGGCAACAGCTCTTCATTTTTAATATGTTGTTTTAAGGTCTCTTCATTCCAAGCCATAACGCACCTCATTCTATCGCAATTTCACCGTTACTGTTTCGTCTGCCGTAACCGAGACCGGGTACACACCCCACACCATCTCATCGGTTACGTCGGGTAACTCCTCTTCGCTGCAACACAGAATCGCCTCACCCAACGCCAGCATATTCAAATTGTCCGGCGGTTGACGATCGAATACGGCTAAGTCCGCCCGACGCCACGCCGGCGGTAATGCGCCGACCGTTTTGTTCGGCGAAGAGATCAGCACCGTCCGTTCGCCGAGCACAAGACGACACCATCCGTCCTGCCACGTAATGACGGTATCCTCCCACAAGGTAACACTCACCACCGCGGCGGATCGTTCTTCGGCAGCCGGCAATATATTGTTTTCCGTTGAAACCGCTTGACACACCGCGGCGGTCTCCTCATCGGCATAGATCACCACGTCCAAGTGATCGACGCCCTGCTTCACCAACACACGTTGCACTTGCGACAGCGGCGGCTCGCCCATCACTACGGCGGCATAATGACCGTCGCGTTCCAAGATCGTCACCGCGCCGTCGGTCACATTGATCGACGACAATGTCGTCACACCGCGCATTCCGAAATGATATACCAACGAAGAGGCACAAAAGACGATCACCAAACACATGGCCGCCATGCGCACCCCGCGTTTCTTTAAAAACTGCCATCCGAGCAACAACGCAAACGGCACCGCTATCGCCCACACCACAAGATGCGGCTCGTCCAAACGCAAAAAGGCAAACGGAAGAGAGGCGGCCAATTCGCTGATCCACAAAAGTCCGCGTGCCGCGATACCCGCTATTAAAATCAGCGGCGTTCCCGCAAACGAGAGAAACGGCACGCTTAGTAACAAGGTGCCGATACACCCCGCGCTCACGATGACCGACGCCAGCGGTTGTCCGATCAGGTTGGTAATCGGCGACAGCAGGGACACCTCCCCGAAATAGCCGGCCGTAAACGGCAGCGTTGCCGCCACAGCGGCCACCGTCAACCGCAGACCGTAGGTTATCTTCCGCCAACCACGCGGCGATTCTTTCGGTTGCAAACCACTCACCCAAAGAATGCCCCATGTGGCCGCCACCGACAGTTGAAATCCCAGATCGTATACCGCGGTAACATCCAACAGCAACAAACACAATACGGCGGCACCCAAAGAATTACGCGCATCCGCCTCGCGACGGAACAGCGCCGCCGCCAACATAATACACGCCATTACGCCCGCGCGCATAGCCGAAAACGCGAAACCCGTAAAGGCAGCAAACAGCGGCGGGATCGGTAAGGCCAACAAAGCGGCGACCCGCCGCCGAAGTCCCAACAGTTGCAACAGTTTGAACAACCCGAGGGATACAATGCTCATATGGAAACCGGATACAGCGGTAATGTGCGAAAGGCCGGCCGCCGCAAAATTATCCTTAACCGTATCGCTCAATTTGGTCTTATCGCCGAAACAGACGGTGCGAAGCAACGCCGCCACATCCCCGTCCGCCTTGGTTTCCAACCGACCGATGATCCGCGTGCGCCCGTTCAACAGCGCCAGATCCCACGGGCGTTCTTGGCTGACCGTCACTTCGCAATCACGGATCCTTGCCGTAAGAAAAATATTTTCCGAACGCCACTCGTCGGTGCTTTCTAACCGCACCGCGGCATGGACAACGTCGTATAACTGCGGTGCATTTTCGCCGTTTTCGACCCGCACCAACAACCGCGTATCTTCGGGCAATTCGCCGCCGCGCACCCGTGCATAATACGTAAGCGAGCGCGCCGACTCTCCCACCGACTTCTCGATCCACAGTGTAAGATCCACCGTTTGGCTATCCATACGCTGAAGCGGCTGTACGATCAAATAGTCCCATCCCGCAAACAGCGAAAACGCCATACACACGGCCACCAATCCCGCCGCGACCCCTTCGTGACGACGCACTTTTCGCACGGTAAACAGTAAGACCGATAAAAAGGCAGCAAGCACTGCCGCGATGAACGCCATATGGAAACCCAATGCGGTCGCCGCCAACAGTGCTATGCCGAAACTCATTCCAACTACGTATAACGGACGTTTCATTATCCTTTTTTCTTCGCGGCGTCTTTCATGCGCAACTCGCGCGACAAAATGCGCTTACGTAAACGAATGGATTGGGGAGTCACTTCCACCAACTCGTCGTCGTTGATAAACTCGAGCGATTGCTCAAGCGACAACACCGTCGGCGGCGTAAGGCGCAACGCTTCGTCGGAACCCGCGGCGCGCATGTTGGTAACGTGCTTTTTCTTACACACGTTAACCACGATATCCTCACTTTTCGGAGACTCGCCCACGATCATCCCCTCATATACCGGCACGCCGGCACCCACAAACATCACACCGCGGTCTTGCGCATTAAACAAACCGTAACTGCTGGTCTCGCCGCTCTCATACGAGATGAGCGATCCCTGTACACGCTGCGGGATCTCGCCTTTGAATGGCTCATAGCCGTCAAACACGCTGTTCATAATGCCGTTACCGTTGGTGTCGGTCAAGAACTGTTGACGATACCCCATCAAACCACGCGCGGGAATACGGAACTCTAAATGACTCATCCCCGTGTCGCGCGTACCCATATCCACGATCTCCGCCTTGCGGGAACCGATCTTTTCCATTACCGCGCCGACATAGGCTTCGGGCACTTCCACCATCAAAAGTTCCATCGGCTCGAGCAGGTTGCCGTCGGCATCTTTCTTGTAAATGACCTGCGGGCGGCTCACCGCAAATTCAAACCCCTGTCGCCGCATGGTTTCGATCAAAATGGAAAGGTGCAACTCGCCGCGCCCCGACACCTTAAAAGCATCGGTGGTATCGGTCTCTTCCACCCGCATACTCACATTGGTCTCCACCTCTTTGAACAAGCGGTCACGAATATTGCGGCTGGTAACAAATTTGCCTTCCTGACCTGCAAAGGGACTGTTGTTCACCATAAACACCATCGAGATGGTCGGCTCATCGATCCGCACAAACGGCAGTGCTTCGGGGTGCTCGGGATCACACGCGGTCTCACCGATGTTCAGATCGGTAATACCCGTCACTGCCACGATATCGCCTACCGTCGCCGTGTCATGTTCCACACGCTGCAGACCTTCGAACTGGAACAGTTTACCGATCCGTGCATTCACGGTCGTACCGTCCTCACGGCAGATGGTGACCGCCTGCCCGTTCTTGACCGTTCCGCGTTCCACGCGCCCCACACCGATCCGCCCGACATAATCGTCGTAGTCAATGTTGGAAAAGAGAAGCTGCAACGGAGCGTCCGCTTCCCCTTCGGGAGGCGGCACTTCCTTCAAGACGGTCTCAAACAAGGGGGTCATATCACCTCCGCGCACCGTCGGATCGAGCGATGCATAGCCATCCCGCCCCGAGGCATAGACAACGGGGAATTCCAACTGGTCTTCATCGGCACCGAGTTCGATAAACAAATCCAGCAATTCGTCGATCACTTCGGCCGGGCGGGCACCGTCGCGGTCGATCTTATTCACAACCACTACCGGTTTCTTGCCGAGACCAAGCGCCTTTTTCAAAACAAAACGCGTCTGTGGCATACAGCCTTCAAAGGCGTCCACCAACAGCAACACGCCGTCCACCATCAACAGAATACGTTCCACTTCACCGCCGAAATCCGCGTGACCGGGCGTATCCACGATGTTGATCTTGGTATCGCCGTACATCACAGCCGTATTCTTCGCCAAAATGGTGATGCCGCGCTCTTTTTCCAGATCGTTTGAATCCATCACGCGCTCGTCCACTTGCTCATTGGCGCGGAACACGCCGCTCTGGTGTAACAACTGATCCACCAACGTGGTCTTGCCGTGGTCAACATGCGCAATGATCGCAATGTTGCGTAAATTTTCTCGTTTTGCCATGGGCCTTGTCATCTCTTTCCTTCAAAATACACGCCATACCACACAAGGAACATATACACTGTCCAGATCTTGCGGGAATTATCTGCTTTTCCTGCGAAATGGCGTTCCAACAACTGCAAGAGAGCCGCCGTATTAAAAAACTTTTCCGCCGTAGGCGAGGTAAACGCCTCTTTCACCGTGCGATAATATCTTTCCTCGCGCAACCACACACGCACCGGCACGGGGAAACCGAGTTTCGGGCGGGAGGTATCTTCGGGCGGCAGATGTCGCGCCGCCGCTTGCCGCATCGCGTATTTGGTCGTGCCGTGTGCCACGCGGTATTTCGCGGGAATGGTCGCCGCCACCTGAAACACCTCTTTATCAAGGAACGGCACACGCAACTCGAGCGAATGCGCCATACTCATGCGGTCGGCTTTCAAGAGGATATCCCCCACCATCCAACGGTTGATATCCAACAGTTGCATACGGGAAATATCGTCGAGTCCGCGGCTCTTTTCGTAATAGGCGGTCGTAAGATGGGCGGGGTCGGTCGCTTTCACGCCTTTGAGCAGACGCGCCTTCTCCTTCTCGCGGAACATATAGGCGTTACCGATAAACCGCTCTTCCAGCGTCTGCGCGCCGCGAATGAGAAAAGAACGCCCCTTGAATTCGGGCAGCGGTTTCACGAGCGCCGCCGCGGCACGCCGCAGAAACCGTGGTACTTTTTGATATTTCGCCAAAGAAAGCGGCTCGTGATAGATGCGATAACCGCCGAACAGCTCGTCCGCCCCTTCGCCCGACAACACCACTTTCACCTTTTCGGCGGCCAGTTTCGCCACAAAATAGAGCGCCACGCAAGACGGGTCGGCCAACGGCTGATCGAGATAATACTGCACGTCGGGCAACGCCGCCCAGTATTCATCCTCGCCGATCTTGTGTATCGTGTGGTCGATCCCCACCGTTTTGGCAAGTTCGGCCGCGTAACTGCTTTCGTCGTAATGGCCGCCGTTATCAAACGCCACGGTAAACGCCTTCTGTCCGCCGAAATACGACGCCACCCAACAGGAATCCACGCCGCCCGAAAGGAAGCAGCCGACTTCCACGTCACTGATGCGGTGCGCTTCCACCGATTCGGTAAACACGCGATCGATACGATCGACGGCCTCTTCCTCGGTCATCGTTTCATCGGGAGCAAACATCGGCTCCCAATACCGCTCCACCGTGATCTCGCCGTCTTTCACCCACATATAGTGCGCGGGCGGCAGGCAGAAAATGCCTTTAAAGAAGGTGGCAGGCGGCACAACGTATTGGAAGGAGAGATAGCCGTCCAACGCCTCTTCGTTGAATTCCACCGGCACGTCGGGGTGTGCAAGCAATGATTTGATCTCCGAGCCGTACACCACCCGTCCGTCGGCCAAGCGGGTGTAATGCATCGGTTTAATACCGAAGCGATCACGCGCAATAAACAGTGCACCGCTTTGCGTGTTATAGATTGCCAAACCGAACATACCGCGCAAACGCGGCAGCATGTCCACTCCCCACTCCTCAAATCCATGGAGCAGCACTTCGCTGTCCGAATGGGTAGCAAAAACGTGACCCGCCGCGAGCAATTCCTCCCGCAGATCACGATAGTTGTAGATCTCACCGTTAAAGGTGAGCACCAACGTCTTATCTTCGTTATACAGCGGTTGATGTCCCGCTTCCAAGTCGATAATACTCAAGCGACGGAAGCCCATCGCCACCCGCTCGTCGGTAAAGAAGCCGTCCGAATCGGGACCGCGATGGGTGATGCGCGCGGTCATCTCTTTGAGCACCGCATCACGATTCACTACCTCGCCGGTAAATCCGCAAAATCCGCACATAGTGTGTACCTCCCGAGGGAAACCTCATAAATATTACACCAATATATAGGATACCACATTTTTCAAAAAAGCACAAGACGCAACCGTCGATTTTTCGCAAAAGAAAAGTAATTTTTTTCAAAAAAAGGCTTGACATTCCCTCCCCTTCGTGGTATTATAATGCACGTCGCTTGATATGGGAGAGTTCCCGAGTGGCCAAAGGGGGCAGACTGTAAATCTGTTGTCTCTGACT
>JAZNTV010000018.1:0-4358 GCA_045591985.1 Acutalibacteraceae bacterium | reverse complement strand
GCAGGTTGTGTTGGATGGCGCGGCTTCCTTGCACACCTTTGCAAACGGGACTGCTGGCTGGGGCGGCACGGTTGTGAACACTGCTGATCTGACACAGGGTCAGGTAGCCACCTATTCTTTCACCCTTTCGAAGGATAACTTTGGCGATTTGGCGAAGAAGGTCGTAAGCGGTGCGGAACTTAGTTGGGCGGGTCACTGCTACAACAGTCTGTGGGCTAACTATCCCTTCTACATGCTTTCCATGAAGGTGGAAAAAATCGAGAAGGCGCCTTATGTTTACGTGAACTTCAATACGGCAGACGGTGCTCCTGAGATGATTGGCGCTGTTACCACTGCCAGCGGCTCGGCGATTGCCGGCACGGATGCGGATGGCTTTGCCTTTGACGGCGACTGGAGCGGGTTCAGTTTCACTCCCGGCAACATCGGCTTGACGGCGGAGGACATTGATAACGGCACCAAGTTGAAGGTGACGGTGGAATACTACACGGCATATGCCGGTGCGGCGGATCAGGCGCAGGTTGTGTTGGATGGCGCGGCTTCCTTGCACACCTTTGCAAACGGGACTGCTGACTGGGGCGGCACGGTTGTGAACGCCACCGATCTGGTGCAGAATCAGATTCAAGCCTACTCCTTTACGCTTTCGGCGGCAAACGGCTTCGGCGATTTGGCGAAGAAGATCGTGAGCGGTACGAACCTTGGTTGGGCAGGACACTGCTTCAACAGTCTGTGGGCTAACTATCCCTTCTACATGCTTTCCATGAAGATCGAAGCGGTACAGACGAGCGCCGACGAATATGTTCTTTATGAGTTTAACTGCAGTCTCGGTGGGGAAAAAGTAACGGGTTCGTTGGATGATCATATACAGTTTATATTACCGCAACCGTTGGATCTCACGCAATACGGTTATTCGGCTGATGCCGGCAAAAACACCTTGGCGTTGGAGATGGATCTGTACGTCACGGGTGACAGCGTGTTTGTTTCGGCATTTGAAAACGGACAAGTACCCGGTCAAATTGAATTTACCAGCAGCGGAAGTTGTGATCAGCAGGAAATTGCTATCAATACCATGCAGCTGCGATTCCAAGGCAACACGTGGGTACGGCGTACCATTCCGCTTTCTTCGTTTCTCAACACGGCGAGTGAAGCGTTTGATCCTACGGCATTTAACTACTTCCGTATCTATTATGTAAATCCGACCGCGGTGGCAAGCGGATACAAAGGTATTGTCAAGATCTGCAACATCCGCTTGGTCAACACGGCGGCGGCAGCCCCCTCACTCGACGAAGACCCTCTCGGCGACGGCGTGTTTGCGCCTGAAACACCGAAGTGGGAGGGGGCAGAATTTGGCGAGGGAATGGACGATTCTACATTGTTGGTAAGTGGCTATAACCTTGCAGACTATGTAGAAAAGCACAATATCAATTTGATCGATCGTCACGGCAATGTGGACTACGCTCCCGTTGTGAATTCCTTGTTGGAAGGACTTTCGGCGGCGGGCGGCGGCACGCTGTTCATCCCCGCGGGACGGTATAGTTTCTACAGCAACCTTCGCATTCCACGCGGTGTTTCCATTAGTGGTGAATGGCGTTCGCCCGAAGAGAACCGCGAGGTGGTTGGTACGATTTTGGAAGTCTATGTCGGGCACGGTTCGGCAAGCGGTGATCCGTTCATTACCATGTCCGATCACACGCAGGTCAGCAATCTGACTTTCTGGTATCCCGATCAGACGGTGGATAACATTGTACCTTATCCCACCACGATTTCGACGCACCACTATACGTTTGTGAAGAACATCACGTTTGTGAACGCCTATTCCGGAGTGTCCCAAACCGTGAGTGCGAACTGCCCGAACGTGATGAATGTGTACGGTACACCGTTGGAACAGGGCATTTCGATCGACTGTACCGTGGATGTGGGGCGTTTTGAAGAGATTCATTTTGCTCCGGATTACTGGATTGAATCCGGCCTGCCTGATGCCCCGGTTTCTGCCGAGGCGGCGGAAAAACTGCGCACGTATCTGTATCAAAGTGCCACAGCGGTTACATTGAAGCGCGTTGACTGGTCGTCGCTGTCCTTTGCGGATGTTCGCGGATACCACACGGGTTTGCGATTGACCAAGAGCGTATATTTCTCGGGCTCCTATCCCAACGGACAGTGTTATGGTTTGTATTTTGATGGTTGTATGATGGCAATCACAGTGGAAGAAGTACAAGAAACTACGTTTGCTATGGCGGATGTGGTCATCCGTAACTGCGTATATGGCCTGTATCTCCCGTCCAATACGGAGGCCACCTTCGTCGGCTCGTTGCAACTCACGAACATGGACATCGCGGCCACGGGTGCGGCATTGTTCCAAAACAACCAGTTGCGTGTGTCTCTCTTGTCCTCTACCATTCGCCAAGGTGCTATCGTTTCGAATGCGGGAAATCTTGCGGTGATGGATTCCGATCTCCTTACCTCCGCGCCGCAAGTGGTACTGAATTCGGGGGCGTGCTCGGCTATCTTGCTCGGCAACCGTAACGCGAGCGGCGGTGAGATCACCTATACTAACAACGGCAGTTGCTCTGTGTCATACAGTGCGTCGGCACTGAATTTGAATGGGTATGATTCCCTTTCGGCAGAAGAAGCGGGTGCGCAAGACAAAGGTCCTGCCAAGAACGATTATTACATTGCCGATGTGGATAACACGGGTGCTACTGATGTGACGGAAGCGATTCAAACCCTGCTCACTAAAGCGGGAACAAACGGTGGCGGTCTGGTGTTTTTGCCTCCCGGAACCTACCGTGTCGATGGTGCGCTCACCGTGCCCACGGGCGTAGAACTGCGTGGTGCCGGCGATTTCGGATCCATACCGGCACCGTTGAACACCATTATCACGGTGTATCGTAAAGGTGGAGAAAGTGATGCTGCCACCGTGACGCTGGCGGCTTCGGCAGGTGTTCGTGGTATCATTTTCCATTACCCCGAACAAAACAGTGAGTATACCGCCACCACCGTGAACGGAGTGGCAACATATAACTTCACTTTCTATTCCTATCCTTATGCTGTTCGCGGTGCAGGCAGTGATGTGTATGTCATCAACGTATCCTCCCACAACGGCTATAACGGCGTGGATTTCGCTACCAACCGTTGTGATAATCATTATATTGATTATTTGGCGGGCCACTTCTTCCATCGCGGTATCGTGGTGGGCGGCGGTTCCACGGGAGGCGTCATTCGTAATTACCAGTTCAACTACAATGCGATTGAGTACTCTCGCGGTGGCGTTTGGGCTGACTGGGGTCCTTCGGCAAGCAGTGAATTGGGATCGCATTACAGTACGGCGATACGCAAGCAGTTTGCTAACAATACGATTGTGCTGACGCTCGGCAATGTGAAAGATCAAATTGTTTTCAATTCTTTCAACTACGGTTCGATGTACGGCGTGCTGTTCAAGAGTGAAAACGGAAATGCGCCGAACGGTGTGCGCTTGTTTGGTCACGCCGTTGACTATTCGACCGAAGTGTATCGCGTGGAAGCAGGTACGAATATTCAAATTTTGAATACGCAACTTACCGCGTTTTATCAAACGTCCGATATTACGCAGGAAAAATTTACCGACAAGAGCGTCTACGCCTTGCATTTGACGAGCACGTTTGGTGGGGCGTTGACCATTCGCAACTATACGGAATGGGGTCATCCGAGCACGGCGGGTGCGCGCGTGGAAAGCGGTACCCTCAATCTGTACAATGCTGCGATGAATAACTATGATTCGCAGGTCTTTGAAATGTCTTCGGGTGCGAATGTGAACGTGGTGGGAATGAGTTCTCACAGTGCACATCTCATCACGCATTATGATTATCGTAATCAAGTGAAAATCACCGGTGGACATTACTTGTCTAAATTTAAAGTTTTGCGTAACTACCTTGGTACTTACGAAACAGAAGTGGATTACAGCACCGGTAGCGCACTCCAATCATGGACGTCGGGCTCTGCATCCGCCCACCCGAATATTACCACAACGGTGGTGGAGGCGACCTGCACGAGTGGCGGTCATGTAACAGCGGTTTGTAATGATTGCGGTGCGACGATGTTCAATACGTCAAATCCTGCTTTGGGTCACACCGAAGTGATCGAAGGCGCGATCGACGCGACCTGCGGTGCGGACGGCTACACGGGCAACACCGTGTGCGCAAACTGCGGCGAACTCATCGCTGAGGGTTCCGTGATCACCGCGACCGGCGAACACGCCTGGAACGACGGTGTCGTCACGATTGCTCCCACCACCGAAACGGTGGGCGAAATGACCTACACCTGCACCAACTGCGGTGAGTTCTACGTCGAAGAGATCCCGATGCTCGAAGAAACCACTTGCGAGC
>JAZNTV010000017.1:0-1606 GCA_045591985.1 Acutalibacteraceae bacterium | reverse complement strand
TTTACCGTCTTCGAAGAAGTAGTAGGTACCCTTTTCGATGCCGAACTCTTCCGATCCGCTGATGGAGAATCGACCCGTCTTCACCGCACCCGTGGAGGTGACGTAGTAATACGCGTCTTCCACCTGCACCAGGCCGGCGCCGCCTTTTACAACGCCCTTATAGTGATAGTAGCCGTCGATGATCTCGCCGAGGTTCAGCGGGACGATCTTCGTGCCGCCGCACACCGTACAGGTGTACTGCTTCTCGCCGTCCGCTTCTTCGGTTGGCTCGACCAGCACGACACCCTTATCCCAGGTGTGCCCCAGCGCCGGGATCAAACGCTGTGCTTCGATGATGTTACCGCAAGCCGCGCAGTGCGAACCCGCCGTCAGACCGGTGGTCTCACAGGTCGGCAGAACTTCCGCATCCTCCACGATGTTCGCGTGGGTCGTCACACGCTTGGTCTGGCACAGATCGCACAAGCTGTCGCAATCCGCCGTCCAGTCATGCTCCTGGAAGCAAGGCGTGTTGTAGGCAAAGGTGGCATCCGTAAGGGCGGTGTTGTAGGACTTCACGTCCACCAGCGTCCAGTCGCCCGCCGTGCCGACGAAATACACGTCGGTCAGATTATCACACAGATAGAACGCATTCGCGCCGATCGTCTCGGTGTTCTTGGTCAGATACACCGTCGTCAACGCCGTCGCCGCACGGAACAGACGTTGCGGCACCGTCACAACGCTCTTGCCGATGTAGGCCGTGGTGAGCGCCGTGCATCCGTGGAACACGGGATAGGCATTCACGCCCGCCGTCGCCACGTTTGTCGCGTTGTAATACACGGTGGTAAGACTCGTGCAATCCTTAAAGGCATACTGACCGATGGTGGTGATCCCTTCCGGAATGGTCACCGTCGTCATATTCACACAATCGCGGAACGCGTTGTTGCCGATGCCCACCACGGGATAGCCGTCGATCACCGCGGGAATGGTCACGTTGCCGCGGATCGCGGTATCCACATCAGTGATGGTGGCTTTCCCGTCGGTAACCGTGTAAGAATAGGCGTTGGCATTGCTGTCTTCGCCGCACACGTCGCAAACGGAATCGTCGCCCCACTGGTGACCCGCTTCGATGTACTCGCCTTCGGCAACCACTTCGCCGCAATCGTCACAAATGGTGTCCCCCGTATATCCTTCGGTGGTACAGGTGGCCTCTTCTTGGCCGACCACCGAGACGTTCTTGTGCTGACACGCCAATGCGGGAATTCTCTCTTCTTTGATCTCGCCGCACAGGTCGCAGGTATATACCTTCAGGCCATCCTGCAAAGCGGTGGGTTCCCGTTCGATCACACCGTCATCCCAGCTGTGTTCGCCCAGCGCGGGAATCACTTGTTGCGGCACCAGGATCTTATCACACACACGGCAGTGCGAACCGTCGGTCAACCCCTCGACGAAACAGAGTGCTTCGTAGCCTTCGTCGAACACTTCTACGTGACCCGTCGCGGGAATGTCTTCCTGCATCACGAGGATCTCGTCACACACGCTGCAGTGCGATCCCTGCGTATAGCCGTCCTCTTCACACGTCGCATCCAACGCCGGATCGATCACTTCCACGTGCCCTGTGGCGGGGATC
>JAZNTV010000016.1:0-4811 GCA_045591985.1 Acutalibacteraceae bacterium | reverse complement strand
ACGCCCTCCTCTTACCAAAGAGGGACTGATTTTCTGGCTGCATAGATTTCGCAGCTTAGATACAACCAAAAAAGAACACAAGCAGAGACTCATTGACAGCTTCGTTAATGCAGTGTATGTATATGACGATAAGCTGGTTTTAACCTTTAACTACAACGAAGCAAATACTACCGTTACTCTTGATGAGGTAAATGGTTCGATTATAGAATGCTCAGGTGCACCAAGTCTTAATAGCTTGAACCTCTTTACCGTAGGTAAGATGTTCGGGCTATTTTGCTTTATGTCGGAGTATGAAAACTTCAATGGATAAAGCATAAGCAAAGCCGCAGGCGAATTTTCGTCTGCGGCTTTGTGATTTTGGGTATCCTTTGGTTTTATATCGTTAACTTAATTCACTCGGTAATTTCCTTTTTGGTGATGCTGCCAGCACCGTTTTTCTTGCGTGCTTGCCACTCAGCATAGTCACGCTTTCCTTCTTCGGATGCAAGATACTCCTGCATGATCGGCAGTAGCATTCTTGCTAAAGATTCCATTTCATATTCGTGGATATCCGTGTTGACCGTGTTGCACGAACGCCGTATCGTTCACCGCGACGTGAAGCCTGAAAATATTATGATATCCAAGGATGGCAGAGTGGTCTTAATGCCGCGCACCGGATATCAAGCGCAAGTAAAGATACGGTGATTATGGGGACCGTAGGTTACGCTTCTCCCGAACAGTTAGGTATAACGCAAAGCGATGCCCGAACAGATATCTATGCACTCGACGTTCTGCTTAACGTGATGATCATCGGCAAACATCCAAGCGAAAAGCTGGCCAAAGGTAAGGCGGGCAGAATTGTCCGTAAATGCACAAACGTAAATCCCGATGAACGCTACCGATCGGCCGAAAAATTGGCGGACGCACTATAACAAAAATAAAGCGGTTTCTCGTTTTTGAGAGACCGCTTTGCTTAACTGCAAAAAGAGCATCCGAAAGGATGCTCTTTTTGCGGATCGTTACCCTTTGTTGCCGATACGGTTGGTGATCCTGGCTTTGATTTTTTGGATGCGCTTGACGGCATCGGTTAAATACATATATCCCAGAATGGTTGCGCAGATGGCGCTGATAAGACCGGTGACGAGCGAAATGATGCACAGGGTTTTTCTCATAAAAACATCTCCTAACTGTTTATCGTATTTTTTTCTTGGTCAATCGCTGGGTGATCTTGTTTATGTTGGTGACCAACACATCGCCGGTGATACGCAGACTGTTGCCGGTGGTGTTGCGGTTCATGTATTCAATGGAGTGGTAGATATGTTCAAGGTTATCGTAGCCTTCCGAAAATACCGTGCGCAACAGGAACATGGTGCGGTCATACCCGTTTTGCATCATTTCTTCGATACTGTCCTGTTGGAAAATGACCGATTGCCGTAATCGATTGTTGCTGGGGAAGGTGAGCTTGATCGTTTTGCTGTCGAAACAGGCGTTTTCGAATTTGTAACAGGTATCATCAAAATAGATGCATATCACATAGTCGAGTTTGTGTTTCAAAAGCGGATAGACCGGTATGTTGTCGATCATGGCACCGTCGAAATAGGCGGTGTTGTCCAGCATTACGGCGCGATTGTATACCGGCATTGCCACGCTGGCTTTCAGGTACAGCGGGATATGTTTCGGATCGACGGAAGAGAGATCCTTATATACCATATTACGATGGGTCCAGTCGAACAGCGAACAATAAAACGCAGGGGACAGCGTTTTGTTCGGCACATAGAGGGTTTTTATGTTTTGTTGGAGCATACTGCTTCGCAGTATCTGACTTATGAGCAGACGGGTGTCTTCGGTACAAAGGGATTTCCACATCTGCTCGGCTTGGTCGAGTGTGTCGGTTGCATAGGCGTAACCGTTGAGAACACCGATCGAAGCACAACTGATGCACTTGACTTCGTCTTGCGGTATGAAGTTTTTCAGCGCTCGCAACGCGCCGATTTGATACGCGCCTTTGGCCATGCCGCCGGACAAAACTAACCCAATGTTCATTTGCAAACTCCTCGGAAAGACAAACAGGCAGAAAATATGGCTCTATCCGTATGATGTCAAATAAATTGTATCACAGTGTGTCGAGTTTTGCAACAGATATTTTCGTGAACCAACTTTGGGGCATTCCGAGAGGGGCTCATCGATGAAGAGTGCGGACACGAGCGGTATAAAACAACGGTTTTTGTCTGTTATACAATTCCCATTGCAATCTCAACAACCAGCGCCACAATAACGACCAGTGCCGAGATGATAAAACCGTGGATCATCGGACGGATACCGGCCTTCTTCATGCTTGAGAAAGAGGTGTTGAGGCCGATGGCTGCCAAGGCGCAGACCATGAGGAATTTACTTGCACTCTTGGTTCCGGATACAACCACGGCGGGAATCGGGAACATACTGGCAATAAAGGACATAGCAAGGAAACCGAGGATGAACCAAGGAAATATCTTTATGATACTGAAATTGGCTTTTAATTCGCTTCCGTTTCGGCTGTTTGCAAGCGCTTCTTTACGCTTTATGCGGAGCTGTACAAAAGCAAAAGTGATAACGGTAGGAATGATCGCCAGAGTTCTTGTAAGCTTTACCATTGTGGCGAAATCGCCTGCCCCTTCTGAGAAAGCATAGCCGGTAGCAACAACAGATGAAGTATCGTTGACCGCCGTCCCGGCCCAAATACCAAAGGCTTGGTCGGTCATGCCGAGTGCTTTGCCCATAATCGGGAAGAGTACGATCATCGCCATATCGAACAGGAAGGTGGCAGACATGGCGTAAGCCACATCGTTATCCTCTGCATCGATAGTCGGCGCAATAGCGGCAATAGCAGAACCGCCGCAGATTCCCGTGCCGGCAGAGATAAGGTTAGAGAGTTTCCAATTAAGTCCCAACGCTTTGCCGATATAGTATCCGCCGCCGAAGCAGGTCAGCAGCGTAAATACCATAACAGTGAGGGACATTTTACCTACGTGCAATATGGTGGTGATATTGAGAGACAAGCCGAGAAGAATAATGGCAAGTTTCAAGATCTTCTTGGATGTGAATTTCAGTCCGGCAGCGAAGACCTTGGTATCCTTCAAAAAGTAATTGAGGATCATGCCGATAAACATGGCCATAACGGCAGAACCGATAAGATGGATGGGCAACAGACTTTCAAGCCAACAGGCAAGAAGTGCCACACACACAGATAAAATGATTCCGGGAAAAACTTTTAATACTTTCATAAACATTCTCCTTGCTTTTGCGAATACCTCTTGATTATACGGTTGTTTTGTGATAAAATCAAATTATCATTTATTATCGACCGATAATATAGATTGATCGGAGGCCGCTATGTTAGATTACAGAGTACGTACCTTTCTTGTTCTCTACAACGAGATGAATTATCGAAAAACGGCTGAAAAATTAAATATGACACAACCGGGGGTCACACAACATATTCACTGTTTGGAAAATTATTACGGTGTGAAACTTTTTAAATATGACGGAAAGATACTGTCGAGAACCAAGAATGCTGAACGATTGAAGCGTTATTTTGACAGCATCAACGCCGAGGAGGCGGATATCCGAGAGAAGTTCGCACCTGCTGATATCGTTCATATGACGGTTGGCGCAACCAAGACGATCGGCGAATTTGTTATCGTGTCAGAGATCCGTTCTTTTCTGCAAAATCCGAAGCACAGGCTTGACTTGATTATAGACAACACCGAAACTCTGTTACATATGCTTGAAAAGGCAGAGATCGATTTTGCCGTGATCGAGGGCGTGTTCGATAAATCCCAATACGGGTATCACCTTTTCAAGAAAGAAGCGTTTGTGGGGATCTGTGCAAAAAGCCATCCTTTTGCCGATAAAACGGTCACGCTGGAAGACGTTTTTGCAGAAGATATCGTGGTTAGAGAGCCGTTTTCGGGAACCAGAACTATATTGCATAACGCTGTTGCTGACCGTGGTTTTTCTCTTGATAATTTTAGGCGTTGCATCTCTGTAAGCAATTTTTCCGTAATATGTGATCTTGTGGCGAACAACGGAGCCATCACCTTTGCCTATGAACCGATATCCCGATGCCGTGACGATCTTGCTGTTTTTACCGTTGCCGATATGCAGATCAGCGGTGAGTTTAATTTTGTATACTGTAATGAGAAGATTGCAAAAGAAAAGATCGAGCGGATCTTTGGATAAGCAAAGATCCGTAGAGACAGGCTCTTACAATAGAAACACCAAGAAAACAGATGCTTCGGGGAGTTTTGCACATGACTTTGAACTCTTACAAATAGCTAGTTTTTCGTGATATTCCGTCTTCGATGGCGTGATATATTTTGTTGCGAAAAATGTGATATTATATTCGCCCACAACGCCCGTGGGCATATCACTTGCGAAGCAAATATCACGCACCGAAGGGGCGTATAACTCGCCGTAAGACGAATATAACTGAAAACGACAAGTTTCGACAGAAACTTGTCGTTTTCTGGCAGGGGCAGAAGGACTTATCCGTTTGCGGTGCCCGAAGTGCGCTCTCCTCGCTTCCGCTCGGCGCACTTCGACCGCGGCACCCGCTTTTGCCTCCCTGGTCCCGCCACCGGCGGCGGTCGGCAACGCGCCCCACGACACGCTCCGCGTGCCGAGGATTCAAGTCTCCCACTCGCATAAAAAACAACAGACACCGCAGAAGCGGTGTCTGTTGTTTTGGCAGGGGCAGAAGGACTTATCCGTTTGCGGTGCCCGAAGTGCGCTCTCCTCGCTTCCGCTCGGCGCACTTCGACCGCGGCACCCGCTTTTGCCTCCCTGGTCCCGCC
>JAZNTV010000015.1:0-14504 GCA_045591985.1 Acutalibacteraceae bacterium | reverse complement strand
ACTTCCACGAGACCCGCATACGCTTCGCACTTGCCGTTTTCGCCGTAGTAGTAACCGTCGATCACAGCCGGCTCGGTGTTCATCACACCGTTCTCGTCGAAGTAGTAGTAACCGCTCGTGAACTGGGTGAACTCGTTGAAGCGGCTCGCGAAGTAGCGGCCGGTCACGACCTTACCCTGTTCCACAACGTAGTAGTAGTTGCCGTCTACGTTCACAAGACCGGCATACGGGACCGTCTTATCGTGTTCGTAGTACACGCCGCCGTAGACACCATTCTTCTCGAAGACCATATGGCCATTCTCATCGAAGTAGTAGGTTGCCTTGGACTGAACGCGCTCGTCGAGTGCTTCGTAACCGTTGGTATCCAAAATGGTGTAGCTGACATCCTTCAGGTACAGACCGTGGTCGTTGATGTAGTAATACTCACCGTCGACCAGGATCAGGCCCTTGTAGGGAACGCGCTTGCCGTCTTCACGGTAGTACCCGTTTTCGTCGATGACACCGGGAGCCAACGTCGGGATGACCGTACCCGCTTCGATGATCGCGCCGCACTTGTCGCACACGATATCGCCGGTATAACCCGGTTCTTTCAGATCGGGATCATACGCGCCAACCAAACTGCCTTCCACACACACGTGCTCGGTCAGCACGAAGTAATCGCCTTCCGCGACGGTGTCGAAGCCGTCTGCCACCCAGACCTTGGTCGGATTCTCGGTGATGTTGTTCGCGGGATCGTACTTGTAGAACTTACCGCCGTTCACCGTGAAGGTGCCTTTCAGGGTGTCGTGGCTGTTCAGCGTCCACACGGGCGTGTGCGCAATGAACGTACCGTCGTTGATGACCACTTCGCCGCCGTTCTTCACGTAGATGAGGTCGTAGTGATCGTCTTCGCCTGCGCCCACGTTGGTGTAAGTACCGCCGTTGATGGTGACCTTACCGCCGTCGGCCCAGATCGCCATGGAGTAGTTGTTGCCGCCCACGCCGTTCACGGTGCCTTCACCCTCGATGGTGAGGTCGCCGCCTGCGGGGACGTAGAACACGCCGTCGCCGACCGTGTCGAGTTCGGTGGCGGAGATGCTGTAACCGGCGAGGTTCAGCACCACAGCGGTGTTCACCGTGATCGCCTTATCGGTCACGAGGTCACGCTCCAGCGTCACTTCGCCGCCCGCATTCAAGAGGGCTTCGAGGTCGTACAGCACCGTGCCGCAACCGTTTTCGCAATACTGCTTCGCGTTCCAGGTGCCGGTGGGCTCTTTATGACCCAGCGCGGGGATGACTTCGGTCGAGATGACCTCGCCGCAAGCATCGCAGGTCACGGTGATGGAACCGTCGTTCACGCAATCCGCGTCCACCGTCGTGGTGGTGGTATTTTCGTGGGTGCAGGTCGTGTCGATATCCAACGCCAGCGTGATCTCGTTGCTGAACGTACCGTACGACTTGTTGTAATACGGCGAATAGTACTGCATCGCCACCTGCGTGCCGTCCGCGCTGAAACGCATGATACCGAGCAAGCCGACACCCAGATCGTCGAAGTAACCGCCCGACTGGTTATCGCTGTTATCGAGGTTCTGCGCGTTGATCATCATCTGCGGCACTTTATAGCCGTTGACGTTCGCATCTTCGCGGTACACGATCTCGCACTCATCGCTGGCGGAGTGACCGCACAGCACCATCTTGACGTTCGGGTTACCGTACGCCACGTCGGTCCAGATCTTTTCGGTGGTATCGCCGAGATAGCCGCCGACTGCGGCATCGGCACCGCCCTTCTCACCGCTCGTACCGTTCACGTAGGTATAGGATTGGCCGCAATAATCGCCCGAACCGTTCAAATAGGAGTGGGTAGTGAGAATGACGTTATCGTGCGGATACTGTGCCAAGATCTCGTTCGCCCAATCCAGCACGTGCAAACGCGGATGGAACTCGAGCTGGAGAATCATCCACTGCACGCCGTTCACCTTGAAACGGTAGTAGGAGTTTTCCACACCGCTAATGCCATACGGATCGGTAAAGTAACCGACGAAGTTTTCGCCACCGGCGGTAGACTTGATATAATCAAGACCGTAATAGGTGTTGTAACGGGTGGTATCACGCACGGGATTCGACCACACGTAGTCGTGGTTACCGATCAGGTTGCTCCACGAAACCTTGTCTTCAAACAGCGACCACGCCGCACGGGCACGGTTGTATTCCGCCACCGTGTTGTTCCAGGTCGTGTCGCCCGCGCCCATGACGTGGACAATGTTCTCCTTCTCCACGTTATCGGCGATCCACTGGCCTTCCGCCATCAACCATTCGGTGTATTTACCCGTCACCAAGTTCTGGATATCGGGGATAAACACCATCGTGTAATAATCGGGGTTGCCTTCCTCGTCATACAGGAAGTCGTGACCCGACCAGTCGTAATCCAACCAGTCGTCCGCACGCGAACCCTTAAACACGAGATCGTTGCCTTTGAGGGACACAGTCACGCTGTCCCCCATCACGTGGCTGAGGTCACCCACCAGGAACCACGCATCGATCAGGCCTTCGGCTTCGGCCGTGATCTTCGGATTGACCTTGTTGCCGATCTTCTCCACACGGTTTTCGGCAATTTCCTCTGCCGTGCGCACGTCACTCCACAAGCGCACGTCGGCGATCATACCCTTAAACGTCACGCCGAGACCGTCCGCACCGATGGAGAAAGCGGTGGTCGGAACGATATCCGCGGTGCCCGCCGCATCCGCCTGGGCGACCACTTCGCCGTTGGCATACAGGAAGAACAGACCTTGTTCCATGTCGCGCACCAACGCGAGGTCGATCCATTCGCCGGTGCACACGTTAAAGTTGGTAGCGTACTGCTTGTCACCCCACACCCAGCAGACGTTGCCGTATATGTCGGTGAAGAGCGCGATGGGATTTTCATCGGAGGTGTTGGTATTACCGACGATCACCATATCATCCGCCGTCACGCACACGTCACCGCCGTCCACAACGGGTTCGTTGATGACCTTCAGTTCCAGATCGGCGTAGCGCACCACCGCTTCGGCCGCCACATACACCTGATCGATGCGCACGAAGTTGATCGTCTGCATATCGAAGGTGTCGGTGAGATCCTTAAACTTCGACAGCGGAATCTCAAAGTAGTTCCAACCGTCTTGCAACGGCTGATCCGCAAAGAGGTTGCCTGCATACTGCACGTCACGACGGTTGTGGGCACTGCCGAGATACACTTCGGGGGTCCTATCGCGCAGCAGATCGGCATCGTTGATGTACATCCAGAAGGACAGCGCAATATCGTTGCGACCATACTTTGCAGGAATGGCGAACATCTCGGACAGACCGAGTGTACCCTTATCCGCGTGAATGTGCAATGCCGCGTTGTGATCCGCCGTGCCGTCGGAAGTGAATTCTACGTAGGCGGTGGTCACCGTCGGTGCCACGGCGGCGTATTCATTCCACTCCTTATTCCAGGTAATGGTGCCTTCGTCGTTGTACACGTGCGTCTGGTTGCCCCAACCCTTGCTCATCTGCACCAGATCCCAGCTGGCCATTTCGTCGGCGAGGGTGGAAAGTTTCATGTTGGCAATACGCACGGTGGCGGTCTCGCCGTCCACCGGTTTCATCGAGTGCCAGCGCATATAGTTGATGGCAAAACGGTCGAACGCACCGCCCGTGTTGTTCGCACCCCAGTTCGATTTCAACGGAACGGTCACGAAGTTCCAGCCATTTTTCAGCGTGGCGGTGAGATAATACATATCCCGCTCGATCTCCATGCTGTCATACTTGCCGGAGGAGGAGAGTTCAATGTTACCGATATCGGCGATCTTTGTCACGTCGTCCACATACAGCCAGAAGTTCAGCACCAGATCGCTCTGGGCGGAATACGCGGGCACGGCAGTCGTTGCAAACTTCTTGGCAAAGAAGGAGTGGTTCGTGCTGAACACGTCCTCATAATACGGCAGACCGACAGGTTCGCCGTCTTTGCCGTCGGTCGCGCCGTCCACCCGCAAGCCGCTGATGGAACCGCCGAACAACAGCGTATCGCCTTCGGCGGCGATCTGTTTCTCGGGATGCACGATGAATTTCATTTCGGAAATGCGGATCTCGGTCACCGCCGACATCGCCCCCGCACCGACCCAACGGATAAAGTTGGCTTTGGTGTAATCAAACGGTGCCACACCGCCGTCGTCGTCCTTCGACGTGGGGGAAGAAAGCGGCAACACGATATAGTTCCAACCCGCTTTCGCTTTGGAAGCGAAGGAGGTGTGGGTAAAGCTGATCTCCTGCGTATCCGCCTTGCCCGAAGAGGTGAGTTCCAGATAACCGCCCGGGATCTCACCCGTAGAGGTGTACATCCAGAACGCGAGCGACAGTTCGCTCTCTTTCACATCTTCGGGGAAGTTCACGGTAAAGCTCTGGTTCGCCATCGCCATCTGGCCGCCCTTATTGACC
Organism: Acutalibacteraceae bacterium; assembly: GCA_045591985.1. GTDB lineage: Bacteria > Bacillota > Clostridia > Oscillospirales > Acutalibacteraceae > SIG588. The sequence goes on along the minus strand of JAZNTV010000015.1, from coordinate 10,073 downwards.
GTCACGGCGTAATACGCCAACCCCTCGGGCGCCCCTTCGTTCGCACCGACACGACCCGTGCCGATATTCACCATATGCGGCGCACCGCCGTTGCCGTCGGCATCGTAAACGGTAGCACTCGTGGTGAGATAACGGCCGCCGTTCGGGTAGCCGATGCTCCACTCGTCTTCGATCAACGAGAGTTTAAAATCAGCATAACGAACAATCGCCTGATCTTCGATCGTACCGGCCACACCGTCATCGGGAGTAGAATCCAGCCAGGTGAGGTTGAGCGAACGCAGGCAGAGGGCACCGATATTCTCGGTGGTCATGGGATACTTACTGTTCTGTGTAAAGAAGTAAAGCGGGATCTCAAAGTAGTTCCAGCCGTCGTTCAGCGGATAATTCTTAAGCAAATTGGAATAACTGAGACCGCCGTTGCCCACCCACGAGGAGGTGGAAAGCCAGAACCACGGACTGGGCGTCGTAACGGCCGATGCATCGCTGATATACATCCAGCCGCTGAACTTCAGATCGGACAGTTCCACGCCTTCGGGAATATCCAGCGTCGTAAAGTTGCGGGTAAACACGGGACTCCACTGACCGCTCGACGCCGTCTTGCCGTTCGCCTTGAACTCGGCGTACACCGTACCCGCCGCCGGCTGATTGCTCATAGCCTCGTCGGTCACCCACGTGTTGTTGTAGGTCACGGCGGACGAACCGCTCGACCAACCCGTATTGAAGCCGGAGGACGAACCAAAGCCGCCGATATCCCATTCGGTCACGGTGTTTTCGGTCACAACGTCTTCGGTTTCTTCTTTTTCGGCCACCGTCAGGCGGAAATCCGCATAACGCACGGTGACTTGATCCTCGATCGTGCCCTCTTGCCATTTCACGTTGATGGAGCGCACGCTGATACCGCTGATATCGTTGATATCCAACGGATACGAAGAGGAGGAAGGTTCCCACTTGGACAGCGGAATCTCAAAGTAATTCCAGCCGTCGTTCAGCGGATAGTTTGCATCCGCCCACATATTCTTGAAGGTCAATCCTCCGTTGGAGGCCGAGTACGATCCCGTGCTGGCAAGCCAAATCCAGGGGCTGGTAGTCAGCACCGCCGACGCATCGCTCACGTACATCCAACCGGAAAACACGAGATCGTCGAGCGTCACGCTCTTCGGAATATCCAGTGCCTTGAATTCTTCAGTATACACCGGGCACCACACGGTGTCCTCGCCGCTCGTGTTGGTCTTACCGTTCGGTTTAAACTCGGCATACGGCGTGCCCGCCGCCGGTTGCAGGGTCATAGTATCGTCGGTGACCCACTTGTTGTTATAGGTCACGGCCGACGTGCCGTTCGACCACGTGATGCGGAAACCGCTCGACGAAGTGAAGCCGTTACCGATCTGCCACTCAGTCTGCGGGACGTCCACCTTCACGCTCGCCTCGATGGTGTTCGGGGTCGCCGTGATGGGTTCCGACAGAGAAAGATACGTATCGTTCTCGCCGAACATAACGCCCGCCGCGGTAGTATCTACCAGCGATATTTCCCAAATGGTCACGGAAGAATCCGCCGCAAACTCCGCCGCGTTGGGATTGGCATACACGCGGAAGTAGTTGATGGGCTGATACAGATCAAACACCACGCCCGCACTGCCGGGCGAACTTGCCGACGCGCCGAGCGGCAACAGCACGATATTCTCGCCGACCTGCCAATCGGGCGACTGGAGAAGCCAGTTGCGTTCTGCCTGATCCATCGTCGCCTGCGACAGTTCAAACGCACCGCCCTTTTCAAAGGCGATGACCGCCGCTTCGTCCAACGTCATGTGGACATACAGCGCGATGTCGCTGATGTTGTAATCCTCCGAAATCCGGGCATTAAAACCCGACGCCGCTTTTTCAAATCGGTTGCCGGCTTGGTAATTCAGTACCAATCCGTTCTCTCCGCCATCCAAGATCGTCCACTTGGTCGGATAGGGGTTGACAGCCTTCGCCGCCACGCTCAACCCGGACAGACAACAAGTGAACAGCATAACCGTCACGCAGAGAAGAGACAGTATGCGTTTTGCCGTACGTTTCATAGACTTTCCGCCTTTCCTTAAATATTTTACCGATCCGCGGCGTTTTCGACCCACCGCGGATCGGGTTTTACCTATATTTGTGTATTTATTGATATTCCTTCATAAACCCGGCCGCCTGATGCGCCGCAATCAGATCGTCGCACATCGCGATAATGTCGTCGATGGAGAGTTCCGCCGCACAGCGGGGTTCCAGCATAGCCGCACGGTAGATATCCTCGCGCTTACGGGTCACCGCCGCTTCAATCGTGGCAAGCTGGGTGTTGATGTTGGTCATGTTCATGCCCGCCAGCGCCACCGGCAGGTCACCCACCACGGTGGGATGAATACCCATGCCGTCCACCAAACACGGCACCTCCACGCACGCGTCTTTCACTAAGTTGGTGATCAGCCCGCGGTTGAGCACGTTACCGCCGATCTTATACGGCTTGTTGGTGATCATCGCCTCCATAATGTGCGAAGCGTATTCGTGGGTACGGGTATGGGTGATCTCACCGCCCGCGAACAACTCCTCTTTCTGCTTCTTCCAACCCGCGATCTGGTTGACACAGCGGCGCGGATACTCGTCCAGCGGAATGTTGTACCGCTCGATCAACGCGGGATACTTCGCCTTGATGTAGAAGGGGTTGTACTCGGCGTTGTGTTCACTGCTCTCGGTACAGTAGTAGCCGAAACGGCGAACGTAGTCGAGGCGCACCAGATCGTGGTGTTCAAGTTTTTCACCCGCATCCATACGTGCAAACAATTCCGCCGTGCGACGGCGAATTTCGGGGTACAGATCGTTACCGTTCGCATCGCGGATCTCCAAGAGCCAGCCCATGTGGTTGATACCCGCGATCAAGTGGGAGGTCTTATCCACGTGTTCGGTCATCCCCAGATCGTTCAACACCGTGTTGGCACACACCTGCACGCTGTGGCATAAGCCGACCGTCTTAATGGGAGTATACCGTTGCATATAGCCCGCCAGCATCGCCATGGGGTTGGTGTAATTCAAAAACCACGCATTCGGGCAGACTTCCGCCATATCGTCCGCAAAATCCTGCAACACGGGAATGGTGCGCAACGTGCGGAAGATACCGCCGATGCCCAGCGTATCACCGATGGTCTGGCGCAAACCGTACTTCTTCGGCACTTCAAAGTCGATAACCGTACACGGCTCATACAAACCGACCTGGATCGCGTCCACCACGAAATCCGCACCGCGCAACGCCTCTTTGCGGTTCTCCACGCCGAGATAGGTCTTGATCTTCGCGCGTCCTTGGTTGACGTTCTCGTTCATCTTGGTGATCAAAAGCTCGCTCTCTTCCAAGCGATCTTTATCGATGTCATATAGCGCGATGTCTACATCGTGCATCACGTCGGACAGCATGCAGTCGCCGAGCACGTTTTTGGCAAACACCGAACTGCCCGCGCCCATAAAAGTAATTTTCATAAGTCAACACTCCTTCCTTATTGTAGTTTAAGTATACCGAACGCCCCTGTGTTCGTCTATGCGAAAATGCTTGCAAAATATGTGAAAATGTGGTATGCTTTTTTATTGAAAGGTGGCGGTATCATGCCTTTTGCGATAACAAGTGATGTGAAAATCAATAGATTACAGTACGGAGAAGAAGCGTGTGCCCCCTGCCATTTCTTCGGGCCGCATATTCTGAGCCACTGGCTGGTGCATTACGTACGTTCGGGACGCGGCATCTTTCGTATTCACGACAACGAATACGAGGTGCACGCCGGCGAAGTGTTTTTCATTCCGCCTTATGTCAGCACCTATTACGAAGCCGACCGCGACGATCCGTGGGACTATCAATGGCTCGGCATTTACGGCAGCGGCCTTGCCGAGATCTATGCCTCCGCCGGTTTGAGCGAGCACACACCCGTGCGCGCTGTTTCCCCCGCTGTCCCCCGTGTGTTGGATGCCCTTCTGAAACAAGGAGAAAACGTCCGCCCGTGCGGTGCTGTTTCGCTGGCCTACGCCTTTTTGGAAGCGTTGTCGGAAAACGCGCCTCCGCCCCCCGCCAACGAAAGCAAAGCCTATGTCGAGCATGCCGAAGACTATCTGCAACGCTTTATCTACAAAAAAGTTACCGTGGCGGACATTGCCGCTCACCTGAACATCGACCGCAGTTATCTCACCGCCCTCTTCAAGAAACACCGCGGCATCTCCACACAACAATACATTTTAAAGACAAAGATGGAAGCTGCCTGCGGCTACCTTCTCGCCACCGACTACGATATTGCCCGTATCGCACGGTCGGTAGGCTACGACGACGTGTTCGTCTTCTCCCACGCGTTCAAAACGTTATACGGCGAATCCCCCACCGCTTGGCGCAAAGCGCAAAAGAGAAAATAAGCAAATCCGCAGCGTGGCAGGGGCGGCAACCTGCCGCCCGTTCCCCGACCGACCACACACCCGCGGCACGCCTTGTAGGGACGGGTGTCCCCACCCGTCCGTTCCACGACCATGCGCATTTTCCGTAGCGACATTGTAGGGACAGGCGTCCTCGACTGTCCGTTCCATGACCGAGTGCATTTTCCGTGGCGATCACAGATCGCCCCTACCGTATATGAGGAGTAGAACTCCCGGCCCCTTGCCTCTCCTTGCACAGGCAAGGCGACACCATGCAAGACAAAAACATTTTTTCAATTTATCACTTTAAAATGTCAAATTTTCTCTTGACAAATGAAAAAACCGTGCTATACTGGAACTATCTTCGAAGAGCAACAGGTTTAAAAACGGGAGTGTGTTTTCTATGAAAACCGCATTGTTTGCAACCGAATATTACTTTAGCTTTTACTTTACCAACGGTTTTGGTAAGGTCTTTTCGGGTTTGTCTGCAAGCAGTGTGAACACTTCGGTGTAAGAATTAGCGCACACAAAGGCTTTGCAGCACCCGCTGCAAAGCCCTATCTATTTTGAAATCAAAGAAAAGAGGAATTCATTATGGTCGTTTTGTTAAGATCCAATCCCAATGAAAAACAACTGGAAAATCTGGTGCACTGGCTGGAATCCCGCAACATCGAGGTACACCCCACCGTCGGTGCGGCGCAGACCATTTTGGGACTGATCGGCGATACCTCCACACTGGATATCGACCTTATCCGCGCACTGGATATCGTGGAAGACGTGGTGCGTATTCAAGAGCCGTATAAGAACGCCAACCGCAAATTCCACCCCGACGACACCGTGATCACCGTCGGCGGCAAAAACAGCACGGCGACCAAAATAGGCGGCGGGAATTTCGCCATGATCGCAGGCCCCTGCTCGGTGGAATCCGAAGCGCAGATCTGTGAAGTGGCGGCGGCGGTCAAAGCGGCGGGGGCGACCATGCTGCGCGGCGGCGCGTTCAAACCCCGCACCTCTCCCTACGCCTTCCAGGGCATGCGCGCCGAAGGTATTCGCCTGTTGCTGGAAGCGCAGGAAAAGACGGGTCTGCCCATCGTGACCGAGATCATGGACGCCGATCAGTTGCCGCTGTTCGATGATGTGGATATGATCCAGGTCGGTGCCCGCAATATGCAGAACTTTGAACTTTTGAAGAAACTCGGCCATACAGATAAGCCCATTCTCTTGAAACGCGGTCTCTCCTCCACCATTGAGGAGTTGCTGATGAGCGCCGAATACATTATGGCGGGCGGTAACCAAAACGTGGTACTGTGCGAACGCGGTATCCGCACTTTTGAGACCGTGACCCGCAACACACTGGATATTGCGGCAGTCCCCGTTTTGCACGGGCGCACCCACCTGCCCGTTGTCATCGACCCGAGCCACGCCACGGGCATCGCCCGTCTGGTCGCCCCGCTTTCGATGGCGGCAACTGCTGCAGGGGCGGACGGCCTGATCATCGAAGTGCATAACGACCCCGCACACGCATTGTGCGACGGTCCGCAGTCGCTTACCCCCGATGCATTCACGGCGCTGTCCAAACAAGTTAACGCTCTGCGCGACGCTATGACAACGGTGTAAGGAGGAATACCCATGAACATCGGTATTATCGGTCTCGGTCTGATCGGCGGTTCGATGGCACGTGCCATTACCGAAAACACCGACCACACCGTTCTCGGTCTGGATATTCACGAAGACACCATGTCCAAAGCGTTGCTGTGCGGAGCCGTGTCGGAACGCTTGAACGACCAAACGCTTCACGAGTGCGACATCGTACTTTTGGCGTTAACGCCGAACGTATTGGTAACCGAAGCGGCACGCATCGCCCCGTTGCTTAAAAAAGGGGCGGTGGTGGTAGACCTGTGCGGTGTCAAACGCGCCATTTACGCGGTACTCTCTCCGCTGGCACGGGAAAACGGCTTTTTGTACGTCGGCGGCCACCCCATGGCGGGACGCGAATGCAGCGGCTTTGACAACGGCTCTGCCAATCTGTTTGCGGGCGCTTCCATGATCCTCACCCCGGACGACACCACCGACATTATGACTTTGGCCATGCTTAAAGATCTGTTTTTATCGGCCGGTTTTACGGAGTTGCGGTTTTCCGACCCCGACGGACACGACCGCACCATCGCCTACACCTCGCAGTTGGCTCACGTCATTTCCAGTGCCTATGTACAATCTCCCACAGCCCTTATGCACAGCGGCTTTTCGGCAGGGAGTTTTAAAGATCTTACCCGTGTTGCACTGTTGGATGAAGATATGTGGACAGCCCTGTTTTTGGCCAACCGCGACCATTTATCCGCGGAATTGGATCGCGTGATCGCTCATCTCACCGCCTATTCCGAAGCGCTGAAGGCAGAAGACGCCGAACGCTTGTGTACCCTGTTGCGTGAAGGCCGTTTGCAAAAGCTTGCCACGATGGAAGCCGAAAGGAGTCATTCGTAATGCCCGTTACCGATCGCATTCCCGTACGCACTGCTGTCCCCTACGTCGTTACCGTAGGGCAGGATCTGCTTGTCAAGAGCGGCGCGTGGCTCGGCGATTTACACACACCATGTACCGTCCAGCTTGTGACGGATGACAACGTAAACGCGCTGTATGCCGATATAGTGGAGCACAGTCTGGCAGAAGCCGGCTTTTCGGTTCATCGTTTCGTGTTCCCCCACGGTGAAGCTTCGAAAACCACCGCCACGTTGGTAGCCTTACTCGAATGTATGGCCGAAAACGAGATCACACGTAACGATATGGTGGTCGCACTGGGCGGCGGCGTTGTAAGCGATCTGGCCGGTTTCGCTGCCGCAGTGTATCTGCGCGGCATTCCCCACGTAACGCTCCCTACCACCCTGCTTGCAGCCGTCGATGCGGCGGTAGGCGGTAAAACGGGGGTGGATCTTGCAGCGGGCAAAAATTTGGCAGGAGCCTTCAAACAGCCGCTCGGTGTTCTGTGTGATACTGCGGCGTTTGCGACCCTTCCCTTGGCCGAGCTGCGAAACGGTATGGCTGAAACGATCAAAACCGCCATGCTGTGTGATCCGACCCTTTTCGCCGCACTGGAAAATGCGGAAATCCCCTGTCTTACCGCCGCGGTCGTTCGTTGTGTCCGTTACAAAGCCCACGTTGTAGAGCAGGACGAACAAGACGGCGGCCTGCGTCAGCTGCTCAATCTCGGCCACACGATCGGCCACGCCATCGAACAGCACAGCCGCTTCACATTGGCACACGGCGAGGCGGTCGCCATCGGCATGGCGGTCATCACCCGTGCCGCCGCCAAACGCGGCTTGTGTGATCGCCATACCGCCGCACAACTGATCCGCGTTTTAAAAGCACACGGTCTTCCTACCGATAATCCCTATACCGCCGACGAATTGTTGACGGTAGCGATACGGGACAAAAAGCGCCGCGGCAAGCGTTTGACGCTGATCGTACCGCGCGCTGTGGGAAACTGTGAACTACTCGACATCCCCGCCGCCGAATTGGCCGCGTGGATCACCGAAGGAAGTGCTGATTGATGAACACAAATATACCCCCTTGCTCTGTCGGCGGCACTTTGTCGGCCATTCCTTCCAAATCGGATGTGCATCGCACGTTAATCTGTGCCGCTCTATCTGACAAGGGATGTACCTTTCCGCTCTCGGCACAGTCCGCCGATATCGACGCCACCATTCGTTGCCTGCGTGCACTCGGCGCTGACATTGATGTGGAAAACAACCTCTGCTCTGTTAAACCAATAACTACCCCCTATCGCTCGCCGATATTGGATTGCGGCGAGAGCGGATCTACCCTGCGTTTCTTGTTGCCGGTCGCGGCCGCTCTCGGCATCGATGCGACCTTCATCGGTCACGGTCGCCTGCCTACACGCCCTATCGACACCTTGTTGGAAGCGTTGGCACTACACGGCATCCACACCACCGCCTCCTGTTTGCCGTTGACACTTCACGGTAAGCTTACCGGCGGTAGGTTTGATATGGCAGGCGATATCTCTTCGCAATTTATCACCGGGTTATTGCTCGCCTTGCCGCTGACCGCTAAAAGCAGCACCATTCACCTCACCTCTCCGTTGCAATCGCGCGGATACGTCGATATGACACTTCGCACGATGGCGCGCTTCGGGATCGACATCGATGTAAAGGAAAGTGCCTTTTCACTGGGCGGTGATTCCGCTTACCGTTCTCCCGATACACTAACGGTAGAAGGGGACTGGTCGAACGCCGCTTTTTGGCTGGCGGCAGGAGCCATCGGCCATACCGTAACCGTAAACGGCTTGCAAACGGACAGTGCGCAAGGCGATCGTGCCATGGTTTCGTTGCTTCGTGCCTTCGGGGCCGACGTTACACCAACCGAAAACGGCGTGACCGTCTCCCCTGCGCCGCTCACCGCAACAGACATCGATATGAGCGATATTCCCGACTTACTGCCGCCGTTGGCTATTGTGGCGGCAACAGCCAACGGTACGTCGCGGTTGTTTCATGCCGCTCGGTGCCGTCTCAAAGAATGCGACCGTCTCCACGGCATGGCCGACCTGCTCACAGCCTTGGGTATTCGCGTGGAAGAGCAAGCGGATGCCTTGATCATTCACGGCGGCACCTTCAGCGGCGGCGTGGTAAACAGTCAAAATGACCATCGTCTGGTGATGGCCGCCGCCATAGCCGCCACCCGCGCAACAGCGACTGTCACCATACAGCAAAGCGAGGCGGTCGAAAAATCCTATCCCGCCTTTTTCACCCATTTTGAACAACTGGGAGGACATGTATTATGAGTTCCGGATTCGGTAATCGACTGAAGGTATCGGTCTTCGGGCAGTCTCACGGCGACGCTATCGGTGTGGTAGTGGACGGTCTGCCCGCCGGCTTCAATGTAGACGAGGCGGCACTGGCCCGTTTTATGGCGCGGCGCGCCCCCGGTGGCACACTGGCCACCCCGCGCCGTGAAGCGGATACCCCGCGTTTTCTGTCGGGTCTGGTAAACGGCGTCACCTGCGGTGCACCGCTCTGTGCCGTGATCGACAACACCAATACCCGCTCAAACGACTATGCCGGTCTCGGCGACCTTCCCCGCCCATCTCATGCGGATTACCCCGCCACGGTGAAATACCACGGGTTTGAGGATGCGCGCGGCGGCGGACACTTTTCGGGACGGCTCACCGCCCCTGTATGCGTTGCGGGCGGTATCGCTCTGCAGATCCTGCAAAAAAACGGCATCGCCGTCGGTGCACACATTGCCTCGGTAGGAGACGTACATGACATTCCGTTTGATCCCGTGGCGGTCACCGCCGCCGATCTTGCCGCACCCGCTGCCCGTAACCCCGCCGTACTCGATACCGCAGCAGGCGAAACGATGGCAGCACTTATCGCCGCCGTGGCGGCCGACGGTGATTCCGTCGGCGGTGTGGTGGAGTGTGCCGTGATCGGTCTGCCTGCCGGGCTCGGCGCCCCGCTGTATGACGGGATCGAAAACCGTCTTGCCGCCAATCTTTTCGGCATTCCCGCCGTAAAGGGGGTGGAATTCGGCGAAGGTTTTGCCGCCTCCGCCATGCGCGGCAGTGAACACAACGACCCCTATCGCCGTGCGGGCATGGGCGTTGTCACCGCTACCAACCACGCAGGCGGTGTACTCGGCGGTATCACCACCGGTATGCC
>JAZNTV010000014.1:0-3027 GCA_045591985.1 Acutalibacteraceae bacterium | reverse complement strand
ACCCGAAAGGGGCAGATGCCCCTGGTGGTGGGGATTTCGGTCGCTGTTTGTTCGCACTCGCTTACGCTTGTTTGGAGGGGAGAGCGCGGCTGTGGAACAGGGACTCTCTTCTCACGAACGCAACAGTCCCCCGGACTGTTGCTTTGTCGCTCACCCGCGTTACGGGATTCGCTCCCTTTCGTGGTTCGAGTCCCTGGAGCAGAAAAAAAGAAAAGATACCCGAAAGGGGCAGATGCCCCTCGTGGTGGAGAGTTCGGTCGCTGTTTGTTCGCACTCGCTGACGCTCGTTTGGACGAAAGGCGCAACAGTCCCCCGGACTGTTGCTTTGTCGCTCACCCGCGTTGCGGGCTTCGCTCCCTTTCGTGGTTCGAGTCCCGTGGAGCAGAAAAAAAGAAAAGATACCCGAAAGTGTATCTTTTCTTTTTGGCTGCGGAAGAGAGACTCGAACCCCAACAGACAGATTCAGAGACTGTAGTGCTACCATTACACCATTCCGCAATATTCAGCATAAGTGATTATAGCACACTTTTTTTGTTTGTCAAGTGGTATATCGCGATTTTTTTGGATTTTTTTGAAAAAGCGGTCGGAGCAAACGCCCCGACCGCCCGCAGTTTCAAACGAGCTTATTTCAGGCCGTTCTCGTACTGCTCGATCATCTTCTTGACCATCTGACCGCCGATGGAGCCCGCCTGCTTCGCAGTCAGGTCACCGTTGTACCCCTGCTTCAGGTTCACGCCCACTTCGTTTGCGGCTTCCATCTTGAAACGGTTGAGGCCTTCGCGCGCCTCGGGAACAACAGACTTGTTCTTCGACATGATAACTTTCTCCTTATCTTTACGGCGTTTGGCGCCGTCGTGTTGATCAACCGTGTTTGCAAGGATAGTGTATGTTGCAAAATCGGAAACATTCCGCGAAAATTCTTCCAAAACCGTGTGCGAAACGGCTGACTTTTCGATAAATTTTGTTTATAAAGAAACGGTAAGGAGGTGAGCGCGTGACGATCTGTGAAAAGTTTCTCGCCGCAGGCGAATACTATGCTGCCGGTTTTTTCGAAGCGGAAACGCGGGGCACGTTTTACCGCAAAGCACTGGCGATGCGGCGCTTTTTCGAACAATGTCCCTTGCCGCCGTATCACGGTGAGACGGTGTACCCGTGCGAGATGGTGGATCTGTCGCTCGCGGTAAGACCTGTATATTATTTTGATAATTTTCAGCTGGATGAAGCGCAACTTCGCGAAAAAGATGCGAGTCTGGTCGAGCCGATGTTGCAGGCGAAATTCGAAATGTTCCGATTCTTCGTTACACCTCCTCATGGTGTGTTTGCGAATATGTCCAATCACTCCGTTCCTTGTTACGAACGGGTGTTGGCGGAAGGGCTGGTGTCCTATGAAGACCGTGTGCGCCGTATGCAAAACGTCGATATGCGCGACGGCCTGTTGGGACTGATCGACGGTATCCGCTGCTATCATACGCGGTGTGTTGCGTAACTTACGTTTGTCGGTGCCGACTCCCGCTTGCTGGAGGCGTTGCGACAAGTGCCGTTTCCGCCGAGCCGCAACGTTACGGATGCGTTGGTCTGTTGGAACTTTATGATGTATATGGAATGCGGAATGCGGAATGGATATGCACCCCGGCTGTCTTGCCGCGGGATTGATGCCGTATTATCGGGGCGAGGATACAGAGATGCCTTTGCCCTATCTGCGGGATATGTATAAAAATGTGGACGAAAACGACGGATGGTCGGTTTCGCTCGGACTTACGGATAATCCGCTGAATGCGATGTGTCTGCGTGCCGCTCGCGGTATGCGTAAACCGCTTGTAGAACTCTTTGTGGACGAAAACACCCCCGACGAATTGTGGGATATTGCACTGGAAAGCGTAATGAGCGGTTGCGGGCAGCCCGCATTCTTCAATAAAGCACGGTATACGGAAGGGCACAAAGAACGCTTCGGCATTCCCGATGACGATCTGTCCCTTTTGTGCGGCGGCGGTTGCGCCGAAATGATGGTGGCGGGCAAATCCAATGTGGGCACCATCGACGCGAGCGTACACCTGCTGTTCGTGCTGGAAAAGGCGATATACGACTACCTCCCGTACGCGCAAAGTTTTGCGGATTTTTACGAATATTACGTGGAAAAATTGCACCAAGACGCATTACAGGTAATGGACGAGATCGCAAAGACGCAGGAACATCGCGCCAAGCATTGCCCGTTTCCTGTGCGCACCTTGCTCACCGAAGGGTGCATCGAAAACGAACGGGATTATAACGAAGGCGGCACGGTCTACTGTTGGAGTATGGCGGGGTTTGGCGGTATCGTGAATGCGATCGACGCCTTAATGGTCATTCGCGACACGGTGTTTAACGAACGAAAATATACCCCCGAGAAAATGATCGCGCTTTTGCAGGCGGAAGACGCCGCGTTTTTATCTGCGTGCAAACGTCATCCGCACCGCCATGGCATAAACGATCGCGAGACCGACGCGCTTGCCCGCGAACTTACTGCGCGTGTGTTTGCGTTCACCAAAGAAAAGATGCCGTTTATCGGGCAAGGGTTTGTTCCGAGCACTGTGATGTTTCGTCACTATCAAGACGGTGGCTCGCTTGTGGGGGCAACGCCGTGCGGCAGACACAAAAAAGAACCGGTCGCCGATTCCCTGACCGCCATTTTCGGTAAGGACGACAAAGGGCCAACCGCTATGCTGAACAGCGTGGCGGCAATGGATCTTGCGGCGGTGTTGGGCACGCCTATCGTGAACCTCACTGTCGAACCGACCGTGAAACGGGACGTACTCAAGGGGTTGATAAAGGGGTTTTCACCCGTGGCGGTATGCAGGTGCAGATCATTGCGTGGATCGGGATGTACTGCAAAAAGCGTATCAGAACCCCGAGGATTACCGCAACTTGATCGTTCGCGTGGGCGGATACAGTGAGTATTACAGCAACTTGAGCGATGCTTTGCGGCGCAAACTGCTGGAACGCACGTTTTATACGTAACAAAATCCGTCGGACGGGTGGGTTCGCGGGTGT
>JAZNTV010000013.1:0-7353 GCA_045591985.1 Acutalibacteraceae bacterium | reverse complement strand
AAAAAGACAGATTTCTGAAAGAAATCTGTCTTTTTTCTGGCGGAGAGTGAGGGATTCGAACCCTCGATACCTTTATAGGGTATACACGATTTCCAATCGTGCGCCTTCGACCAGCTCAGCCATCTCTCCGTAACTCGCTTTTTCAAGGCGCCAATACATTATACTGAACAATCCCGAAAAAATCAAGTCTTTTTTTCAATTTTTTGAAATTTTCTTTTACAGACGGAAATAGCGTTGGATGTCCCGTCGACGGCCCAGCACCAACACCGAACCGCCTTCCGACAGCAACGTATCGGGTGTCACCGCCATATTCAGCACCCCGTCGGTCTTCACGCCCATCACGTTGATGCCGTATTTTTTGCGGATATCCAGTTGCACCACCGTCTTGCCGTACCATTCCTCCGGTATCGCCACTTCGAAAATAGCATATTCCCCATCCAACTCAATGTAATCGAGAATGTGATCGGCGGTATAGCGGATCGCCGTCCATGAAGCAAGCTCCCGTTCGGGATATACCACTTCATCCGCGCCGTTTTTCAAAAGGAACTTCGCATGCACATCGTTCGCCGCACGTGAAACCACCATCGGCGCCCCGAGATCTTTCAAAAGCGATGTCGTTTGCAACGAATTTTGAAAACTCTCTCCGATGGTCACGATACACACATCGAAGTTGCGCACGCCGAGCGAGCGTAAGAACTCTTCGTTCGTACTGTCACCGATCAGCGCACTCGTAACATACGGCAACACGGCGTTTACCCGCTCTTCACAAATATCCACTGCCAGCACCTCATGTTTCAGCGAATCCAATTCGCGCGCAATGTGCTGTCCGAACAAACCGAGGCCGATCAATAAAACCGATTTCATTTGTCATTCACCCCACCGTAATCTTTTCTTCCGGCAAACGGGACACATTGCCCCGTCGGTCGGATAAGGCCGCATAGATCATCGTAAGACCGCCCACGCGACCGAATAGCATCAGTCCGATCAATATACCGCGCGACACCATGCCGACCTGCCCGGTAATACCGAGAGTTGTCCCCACCGTGCCGATAGCCGATGCGGTCTCATACAGGCACGACAGTAACGGCAACCCTTCTATATGACAAATCACAATTCCGCCGGTAATAAACAGCACGGTATACATAATTACGATCGCCGCTGCACTGCGGAACGTTTCGGTCGGGATCCGCCGACCGAAGAAGTGACCGTGTTCCCGCCGACGGAACACCGAGACCGCCGACGAACCGAGCACCGCCACCGTAGTGGTCTTCATACCACCCGCCGTAGAACCGGGGGATCCGCCGACCAGCATCAGCGCCATCATCACAAGCAATGCCGGCGAACTCATCGCCGTCAGATCCACCGTATTGAAACCCGCCGTACGCGCCGTTACCGATTGAAACAGCGAATACCACACGCGTGCCATAAGGCTCCCTTCGGTAAATTCGAAGAGGAAATAGTAGATAGCAGGCAGGAAGATCAGCACCGCTGTCACCGTCAAGATCACTTTGCTTTGCATGCGATAACGGCTGATGTGCCATCGGTGGTTATGCATATCCTCCCAGGTCAAAAAACCGATACCGCCAAGCACGATCAGCAACATCGCCACCGTGTTCACCAGCGGATGTGTGGCGAAGGTGGTAAGTGAGGAAAACGGTGCACGTACCCCCATCAGATCAAACCCGGCGTTGCAAAAAGCCGACACGGCATGAAAAAGCGCATACCACAAGCCTTTCCAAAAACCGAATTCCCGACAAAAAACAAAAGAAAAGAGCAGCGCACCTATTCCTTCTACCAACAGCGTGATCCGCACGATAAATCCCGTCAGACGTACAATACCGCCCACCTGTGGTGCCGCCGTCGCCTCTTGCATCAGACTGCGTTGTCGTAAACCGATTTTTTTACCCGTCAATCGCACGATCGAAGCCGCCACCGTGACCACACCGAGGCCGCCGATCTGTATCAACAGCAACAGCACGACCTGTCCGAATCCGCTCCAATACGTAGCCGTATCCTGTACGATCAGCCCTGTCACACACACGGCGGATGTAGCGGTGAACAACGCGTCCGAAAAGGAGGTGCCGCCCGCTCCGCGTGAGGAGATCGGCAACATCAGCAACAACGTCCCAAGAAGAATGACCCCCGTAAATCCCAACAGGATCACGCGAAACGGTGATATTTTAAACAGTCGTCTCATACGGTCCCTACGTCGCCTCCTTTACATATGCTACTCCTTATTATACCGCACTTTCGGTAAAATGCAAGCACTCGGTGTATGCAATTGACAGATTTTTTACTTTATGGTAAGATGAAACCAAATCCGATTACGGAGGTGCCTGTATGACCACCATCATTTGTCCGCATTGCGGAAAAGACGTTGCGGAGGATGCCGCTTTCTGTGCCGTCTGCGGCGGAGCATTGGAACTGCCGATTACTGCGACAGCCGAAACGACCGAAACCGTTTTGCCCTGCCCGCCCGCCAAAAAGGGAACACCTGTGTGGTGGCAGGTACTGCGATGCGTTTTCAGCATTCCGCTCACCGCATTGCTGGTCGTTTCCCTGATCGCTTTCACCGCCCTCTCGACCGCTCGAAACCTGCCGAAAGAGCGCACAATAAAATCGTTGTTCAACGAAATACAACCCACCGAAATACTGACTGAAATCCTCTCGGAAGGCGAGACAGACTCCTTTTCTTCCTTGATTTACGACACATACAAACAGGCTGCAATCGAAGGCGGCGCAACCGAGATGCTGACAAAAGCCGAGTTACAAACCGTGTTGGAGGCCTCCACACTGGACGACTTCCTTTCGGAGAAGACCGCCGAATACCTTGCCGCATTTATGAACGGTGACTACCGTGTCGGTGTGAGCAAAGACGAATTGCTGGATCTGGTGCGTGAAAACGAAGATGTGATCTGCGAAGTCACCGGTGTCCGTGCACTGACCGCCGACGATTACGCCTTGTTAGAGGACATTATCGACGAAACCGGCCTTACGGACGACATGGACCTTTCCCAAATCGTTCCCCCCGAAGTTTCTGCAATGACCGACACGGTACAATTCGTATACAACGAAGTCTTCTACGCCGTGATCGGGTTGTGCCTCTTGTTGGTTTTGCTGATCGCCCTGCTCAATCTGCGCGGACGATTCTTGACTTCGCTGTATAGCGGTATCGCTTTACTCCTAGCCGGTGCCCTCACCTCTCTCACGTTAGCCATGGAAGCATTTGCGATACACCTCCTCACCACGGTCGGTCTCCCCTTCTCCGTAAACGCCCTGTCCGCCTTGGTCCACACGACATTGTCGGGGTTCTGGCAAGTCGGATTGTGTATGATCGGCGGCGGCCTTTTATGTATCGCTCTCTTTGTCATTCTGCGCCTTCTCGCCAAGCGTCGCAAGGCGGCGTAAAGTAAATCAACTTTACAAAATCGAACAAAAAGAACAAATTTTCGGAAAAATCGAAAATTTGTTCTTTTTTCTATTGACAAATTGTTTTTTTCGTGTATACTGAAATCACAATAAAACATTTGTTCGATTGGGAGGTATCCGTTATGATCTTGAATTTGGTGTTTGCTTTTTTGATGGCGGGTATGTTTGTATATATGCTGTGCTGCGCCAAAATGCGTGAAACGCGCGAAGTCCTCTGGTTACCGTTCGGTACCTGTGTGATTGAGTTGCTGTCGATGGGCCTCCTTTCGACTGTCAAGTTCCCCGCCCTTACGATACTGCTGGTGGCGTTGCGGTTGTCATTGTTCGTTTTTTGTGTGTTGGTGATGAAGCGCGACGCCGCACTGGCGCGTGCCGAAAAGAAAAAGCGCGCCCGTCAAAAGCGCGAACTGTATGCCGCACTGCATCCGTTACACGAGATCCCCGCCGGCGGCACTGCTCTTGAGCGTGAGGTCTGCATTGCTTAATAACCATTGTGAAAAAGCCGATTCCGTAACGGAATCGGCTTTTTTTGTCGTGACATCACCGTTTCTTGCCGTTTTTGTATTTCCCTCTTGCTTTTCGCTAAAAATATGGTATCCTGTACAGTAGGAGATGATGCTATGCTCGGAAACTTTCTCACGGTCGGCACACAAGTGCTGGTTCTGTTTTTATTGATCGGTGTGGGTGTCATTTGCACCAAAGCCAAGCTTCTCTCCACCACGGCGGTACGGTGCATGGCGGACGTGGTGTTGTATTTCGCCACCCCCTGTGTAATTATTCGCTCATTCCAGCGCCCGCTTACCGCCGAACTGATGAAAGATCTCGGCATTTCGGCGTTGGCTGCGATCGGTGTGCATCTTTTGGGAATCGCTCTTGCGCACCTTTTATGCCGCGAAGAGGACGAAGCACGGCGTTGCCTTTTGCGATTCGGCGTGGTATTCTCCAATGCGGGGTATATGGCCATTCCTTTACAGCAAGCCATCTTAGGGGACGACGGCGTTTTCTTCGGTGCCGTATTTGTGGCTGTGTTCAACATTGTATTGTGGACCTACGGCGTCAGCATTATGAGCGGTGGTGTAAAGGCGTTATCCTTGCGAAAGATCCTATTCACTCCCGGTCTCATCGGCGTCACGGTCGGGCTGTTTTTCCTGCTGTGCGGCATCACGTTACCCACAGTCATCGCCTCCCCCGTCAATCATCTCGCCAATTTGAACACCCCTATACCAATGCTCATTATCGGCTACTATCTTGCGGGGGCAAAAATCAAAGAGGCTCTGCGTGACCGCTCAGCTTATCTTACCATCGCTTTGCGCCTCGCGGTCATTCCGCTGGTCACGCTCGGTGTACTGTATCTGTGCGGTGTTCGCGGCACCGTGTTGGTTTCGGCGGTTATCGGCGCCAGTGCACCGGTCGCCACCGCCACCACCATGTTTGCGGCCAAATTCGACCGTTCCCCTACCCTTTCGGTCAATCTGGTGGTGTTGTCGACATTACTGTCTGCCGTCACAATGCCCCTCATTGTCGGATTAGCCGGCTTGGTGTAATCATCCCATTCACATAAGGAGGTTTATAGTATGTTGTATCAAAACATGGACATTCACGGTGCTGTCGAGTTGCACGAAGTCGACGGCGGCGTTATGCCCTATCGTCTGCCCAAAGAGGTGTATGAAGCTCACCCGCACTTTATGGAACACACCTTGTGCATGGTAGGTATGGAACTGCGCTTTGTTCCCGAAGGCGAAGTTAAAGTCACCCTGTCGGCACGCGGCAGCAACTACGCTTCCGTCTTCTACGGTGCGTTGCAGTCGGGCGAGTTGATTCAGCACATCACCATTCCCTCCACCCCCACCACCTTCACCTTCCACCCGCCGAAGATGGCGAAACATACCGCCCGCGTGACCGAACTGTACGGTCTGCCCTACGCGCACGACGTGGTGCGCATCCTGCTCGGCAACGCGCCCGTCATCATCCATTCCATCGAAGGCGCCTGCCGTCCGCCCCGCGCGGACGAATTGCCCGAAAAGACGGGACTCTTCTACGGTTCGTCCATCACGCAGGGGGCGTGTATGGCGTCGAACATTCTGCTGTGGACGCGCCGCGTGGCGGAAGCGCTCGGGTGTGACCACTATAACCACGGCGTGGCAGGCAGTTGCAAACTGGAAAAGGAATTTTCCGATTGGTTTGCCGCCCGTGACGACTGGGATTTTGCGGTGTTGGAACTGGGCATCAACATGGTCGACCGCTATGACCCCGAAGATTTCCGCGGCCGCGTGCGCTATATGCTGGAATCCATGCACGCCGCCCATCCCGATGCGTATATTTTCTGTATCGATGTCTTCTGTTACCGCGGTGACTTGTTTAACGAGAATATGGCGCCGCCCTTCCGCCGCATTTTGAAGGAAGAAATCGACCGCATCGGCAGCGACCGCGTGGTACACATTCCCGGTCTCGAGATCCTGCCCACCGGTGCGGGATTGATCACCGATATCGTGCACCCCGGCGTGGAAGGCGTTATCGAGATCGCCCACAATCTGACCGCGAAATTAAAACCGTATTTTAAATAAAACAGCCAAAGACGATCAACCGTATAAAACGGGTGAAGCATATGTTATACACCAAAGATATCCCTTCGGATATCCATTTTGACATACTCGTCGCCGGCGGCGGTGTGGCAGGATTTTGTGCCGCCGTAGCCGCTGCACGGCAAGGCAAACGGGTCGCGTTGATCGAAGATACCGGTGCACTCGGCGGTATTATGACCACCGGCGGCAATCCGCAAGTCGGCATCTTCTTCGCCTATTACAAACAAGCGATCGCGGGCATCGGGTGGGAACTTTGCCAAAATCTCGAAAAGCAAGGCTTTGCCGATATTCCCGATTTTTCGGTGGTGGATACGCGCCAAGGCGCGGAAGTCTCCAACGTGAAGGTCTGTATGCCGATGGCGGAAGCGGAAATGAACCGTATGTGCAAAGAGGCAGGGGTCTCTCTCTTCTTCCACAGCAAAGTGGTCGATACCGTGACCGAAAACGGTGTTCTCCGCTATGCCGTCGTTGCCGAAAAAGGCGGTCTGCGTGCGTTTTCTGCCGATGTGTTCATTGACTGCACGGGGGACGGCGACCTTGCCGCACTGGCAGGTGCGGATTATGAAAAAGGCGACGTATTACAACCCGGCACGTTGGGGTATACCTTCCGCTGTGACAACTTGGAAGAACTGAACACACAGGCCCTTCAAACACAATTTCAACAGGCGTTTGAAGACGGCCGCATTCGCCACGGCGACCACTGGCCTGCCTATCACGCCCCCATTATCGGCTATTTTCGTGACGGCGGTTGCAATTCCAATCACATCGTGATGGACGGTTCCACCGCCGAGGGCATGACCAACGCCGAAATTGAAGGACGCGAAAAAATGGCGCGTATGCTCACCTTTGCCACAACACAAGCGGATATCACCGTCTTTTCCACTGCCGCCTATGCGGCGCCGCGCGAAACACGGCGTGTCACATGCGACACGCAGGTAACGATTGAGGATTTCCTCACAGGGCGATTGTATTCCGATTCGATTTGCTACGGGTATTATAACATTGATATCCATACCGACAAAGAAAAGGCGGCATTGGAAATGCAAACCCTTCCCGACGGCGTCGTCCCTGCCGTACCGTATCGCGCCCTGTGCGTAAAAGGCTTGCAAAACCTGCTGGTAGCGGGACGGTGCGCTTCGATCGATCGCACGGTGATGAGCGCCCTGCGCGTCAAAGCCGCGTGTATGGCCATGGGCGAAGCGGCAGGAACCGCCGCCGCACTTTGCGAGGGCGGCAACGTCCGCGCCATCGATATCCCCCTTTTGAAACAGACTCTCACGCAAAACGGTGCCATCGTCCCGCATAGGGAGTTGTTTGCACCGCTGAAATAACCCCAAAAGCC
>JAZNTV010000012.1:0-9145 GCA_045591985.1 Acutalibacteraceae bacterium | reverse complement strand
CGGGTTCCGTCGCTGCCACGGGTTCCGTCGCTGCCATGGGTTCGGCCGCTGCCACGGGTTCCGTCGCTGCCACGGGTTCCGCCGCTGCCACGGGTTCCGCCGCTGCCACGGGTTCCGCCGCTGCCACGGGTTCCGCCGCTGCCACGGGTTCCGCCGACGGTGTTGGGGCGGCAAAAAACACGATTTTGGCATTTTCGGGAAACTGTGCTTGGCATTGCGGGTTGATGCAGTAAGGAAAGTTGGTGGGGCTTAAGGTGCCGCACCGCGTACATTGAAAATAAGGGATCTGATGGTTGTTTTCCATATATCGTTCCTCCCGATAAAAGTTACTACATAAAAGTATAACAAAAGAGAAAAATTTTTTCTATGCACGATATATATGTATGTATATACATCAGTTTGTATAAATTGCACAAATCGTTTTCGTGAAGCGGCGGTAAACCGTGGAACAGCCGTGCGGTTTTAACCGCCGTTTTCCCGTATTTCCGGAACTTGCCGTAAGATAAGAGATAATGGAGAATAGATAAAAGAGAATAGACATTTTGCGGCGGGCGAAATCTATTCTCTAAAACGCGGGTTGCTTCTCGCCGAGTAATAAAAAACAAATAAAATATGCGTTTTTTCTTTACATTTACGCTTTTATAGTGTAGAGTAGAAACAGAAATCCGTAATTTAGGAGGAAACGAAAATGATCAAAGCCGGTTTGATCGGTTTCGGCGGTATTGTGAAGGGCGCCCATCTGCCCGGTTACAAGGCGCTGGAAGCCATGGGTAAAGTGAAATTGGTGGCGGCGTGCGATATTCGCCCCGAAGCCTTCACCGAAGGGGTGGAGTTGAACATCGGCGGCGGCGACAGCAGCTTCGAAGGATTACACACCTACACCGACCTTGAGGAAATGCTCGCGAGCGAAGAACTCGATTTTATCGATATCGCGGTGCCGACCTATCTGCATAAGAAATATGCGGTAGATATGCTGAATCGCGGCTATTTGGTGATGAGCGAAAAGCCGATGGCGCTTACCTATGAAGACTGTCAGGAGATGGTTGCGGCGTCGAACGGTCGTTTGATGATCGGTCAGTGTTTGCGGTTCTGCCCCGAATATCTGTATCTTAAGAAGTTGATCGAAGACGGCACTTACGGCAAGGTCACGGGCGGTTCGTTCCGTCGTTTGAGCGCCCCGCCGACGTGGGGTTGGGAAAACTGGTTTATGGATCCTTCCCGTTCGGGCGGCGTGATCTTCGATCTGCACATTCACGATCTCGATATCATTCGTTTCCTGTTCGGCGAGCCGAAAGCGGTCTCCTGTATCGCGGGCGGTCACCAGATCGTGGAAGATGCGTTCGCCGTCTCCCGCATGGATTACGATGGTGTGTCTATCTTTGCGGAAGGGCGTTGGGACCAGGTCAATATGCCGTTCATTGCCGACTATCGCGTGAGCTTTGAAAAGGCAAACGTCGTGTTGGAAGGCGGTGTCGTGACGGTGTATCCGTATGAAGGTGACTCCTTCAAAGCGGACATCACCCCCGCCGACATGTACATGAAGGAGATCGAATACATCACCGATATCTTCCAAAGCGGCGAAGCTAACCTGCAGAACCCGCCCGAAAGCGCGGCCGAAAGCATTCGCTTGGCGGCAACGCTTAAGAAGAGCGCTGAAAACGGCGGAGAGATTCTGCCGTTCTGATCGTTTTGTAAAAATCCAAATCCCCGCCTTCTCGGTTGAGAAAGCGGGGATTTTTGGGGTTAAACAGTAATATTCGCGCGCAATAATACGGACTGTATAGCATACTGCGCGGTTGCTAAAATATACCCCCATTACTTGGCGGAGGTAATGGCTTGCAGGGCGGCCACCGTCTTTTCCATATCGTAACTTTGGATCTGTACCAAAAGAAGATCGTGCGGAGAAAGCAAGGGGGAGGGAGTGTCACCCTTTTTTACCGAGAGCACATAGACGCCGTTCGGCCAAAAGATATCGCGCACTTCTTTGCCCACGGCGAAAGCCCCTTCTTCGACTACAAATTCCCGCTCGCATGTGGTACACGTTTTCCCGCGCGTACGGCGATCTTGGTGGTGGTGAAGGACGCGTTCCATCACCGAGTCTTCTTTCAGCGCTTCGGGAATGACATAGGCGAGTGCACAGACTAACAGTACCGGCAACAGATTGTGGGACATGCCCAGCGCTTCCACGGCAAACAAAATAGCGGTGAGCGGCATCTTCATCGTGCCGGCAATGCAACCGCTGATGCCGAGACAGACGATCAACGAGAAAAGGGAGGCGTCAACCCCGCACAGACAGAGCAGGCGGCCGAGCAACGCGGCAAACACGGCGCCGATGGCCATCAGCGGCAAAAAGATACCGCCCGTAATGCCGGAAAGGTTGGCCGACAGCGAGAGAAGCGAACGCACAAGGATAATAACCAAGAGCATCCATAAGGCAGGGGCGTGTTCGAACACCTCTTGGATCAATTCGTGGCCGGTGGAAATGAAGGCGTCAGAGCAGAGACCGGCCGCCAGCGTGAGCAACAACACCCCGCACAGTACAATGGCGGGCGGCAGACGACGCAACCACGCCGCAAGCCGTGCATATCCGCGCAGGAACAGAACTGCAAACAGGCCCGCACACAATCCGACGATCAGCGGTACTCCTATTTCGGAAAGGGGAAGCGGCGAAAATTCCGAAAAGGAAAAGAGTGTGGTCTCACATCCGAGGAGAGGCGACAGCAGGTTGGAGGTCAATTCGGAAAACAACACCGATACCACAGCGGTTAATAAGATGAGCGGCGAGATGCGGCGATGAGCCTCCTCAATGGCGAGAAGAATGCCCGATAAAGGAGCGCCGGTGGCGGCGGAAAAGCCCGCACAAGCACCGCCTGTCATGGAATAACGTTCCCACGCGTGCCACTTTTTGGGCGATCTGCGAGCGGCAACGCCGCCGATGCCCGTTCCGAGCAACACCGACGGCCCTTCGGTACCGAGCGGAACACCGCAGAAAAAGGTGAGCAGTGAGAGGGCGGCGGATGCCAGCGTGCTGCGCAGACCGTTGGCAGGCAACGTGCCGCGCATGGCCCCCACCGCCGTGGGGATACCACCCCCGCGCAACTCGGGATGACGGCGATACACCGCATGCAGTAAAAATCCCACCGCAACAAGCGCCGCCGCAGCAACGGGCAGAAGCCAAAGGCGGGCGCGCAATGCCGCGTAGAGCGCGGCGGACACGGCAGTGGCGTGGCCTGCCAGCCACTTGTATACCGTCACGACCGCCCCCGTTACCGCGCCTGCCAGCGCACCGAAAAATAAGGCGGGCAGTACCGAAGACATCAGGTGCGTTTTCACGATCTGCTGTTTGGTCATATATTCCTCTCTCCGCTTCTCTTTGACGATTGTATCATAGTATACCATATTGTTACGGCATGTCAAGCGAAAAACGAGGGGGGAACGGTAATATAGAACCGAAATAATACTTTTTGTATATAAAATGCGTGCATACATAAAAGTACCCCCTATCAATTTTGGACAAAACAGGCGAGACGCTGAAGAGTATATTAAAATCGACGTTTCAAGAATATACTTGATTCTGTAGTGCGGATGTGTTATACTTGCGTTGAAAAGGATGCCGAGTAAGTTTCCCGGCATAAATAAGGAGGAGAAAGATATGAAACGTGTGTTCTCACTTATCTTATCTTTGGGGTTGCTGATATCTCTCTTGCCGATGGGGGCGGTTTCGTTTGCTGACACGGAAAAGGAAGGCGCTTTCTATTATACGGTTACAGACGAGAAGGCTACGGTCGTTTTGATCGACGGCAGTGCCGTTAGCGGGGAGTTGGCAATCCCGTCCACGCTTGGCGGTTATCCTGTGGTCGCAATCGGCGAGAGTGCCTTAATGGAGTGCGGTTCACTGACGTCACTCGTTTTTGCGGATGGTTTAACGCACATCGGTGATTACGCGTTTTTTGCATGCTGGTCGCTGACGGCGGTGGATATGCCCGACAGCGTCGTGAGCATCGGCAAAGGAGCATTTTCCTACTGTTATGCCTTAGAGGATATCGCATTGAGTACGCAGATAACGCGCATTGAAGCGGGAACGTTCCTCGCATGTGAGGCAATAAAAGAGATTACGATTCCGACGGGGGTGGAGAGCATCGGTGACGAAGCCTTCGCCAACTGCACTATGTTGGAGAAGGTATATATATCTGACAGCGTCTCACAAATTGGCACTTGTGCTTTTTCCAACTGCTACGCGTTGGAGGATCTATCGCTTGGCGCGGGGGCGCAGATGATTGGTGATGGGGCGTTCGTGGGATGTTCCTCGCTAACGGCGGTGGACATTCCCGACAGCGTGACGAGCATCGGTGCACAGGCGTTTGAAGCGACGCCTTTAACCCAAGTATCCCTTGGATCGGGAGTACAAACGATCGGCAACGACGCTTTTTCGGGATGCTCGTTTGCTACGGTGACGATTCCGGCGAGTGTGCAGATGATTGGGATTCGCGCATTTCGAGCATGTAGTTTCCTGCAAGAGGTGACGCTGGAAGACGGCGTGACAGTCATCGGTGATGAGATGTTTAGCTCCTGCACGGAACTTACGACCGTGAGGATCCCCGACAGCGTGAAACGCATCGGTATAGGCGCATTTTCGGATTGCTCGTCACTTGAAGAAATCGTTTTCAGCGGTGTGACCGAGATAGGTGCCTCGGCGTTCTCCTACTGTACTGCCTTGGAAAGCGTATCGCTCGGTGCGCATGTGCAAAGTATCGGCGACGGTGCGTTCTTTATGTGTGAACGGTTATACGATCTTTCGCTTCCGAATACGCTGACGACATTGGGCAGCAGTGCTTTTTGGTACTGTTCTTCTCTAACAGAGATTGCGGTTCCGAGTGTAGCGATAATCGAAGCGTATACTTTTGCCGATTGTGCGGCATTGCGGACGATTACGGTTGGTGCGGATTTACAAGAAGTCCGAGAGCAGGCGTTTGCGCGGAGTGGAATCATTGATGTATACTATGGCGGCACACATGAGGACCGCACGGCTATTGTGGTAAATGATGTTGATAATCATGCGTTCGTCAATGCAGAGTGGCATTACAGAGCGGGATGTGAACACGATTGGGATAACGCCTGCGATACGACCTGCAATTTGTGCGGTGCGGTACGTGAGGACGAGCCCCATACACCTGTTGTGGATGAAGCAGTCGCGCCGACATGTACCGAAGATGGGTTGACGGTGGGTTCACATTGCGACGTGTGCGGTGAGGTGCTGGAGACACAAACAACAGTGGCTGCTACAGGGCATATTGCAAAGGCGGATGAAGCAGTCGCGCCGACTTGTACCGAAGACGGGTTGACGGCGGGTTCACATTGTGACGTGTGCGGTGAGGTGCTGGAGGCACAAACAACGGTGGCTGCTACAGGGCATACTGCAAAGGCGGATGAAGCAGTCGCGCCGACTTGTACCGAAGACGGGTTGACGGCGGGTTCACATTGTGACGTGTGCGGTGAGGTGTTGGAAGCACAAACAACGGCGGCTGCTACAGGGCATATCTATGACGATGATCGGGATGCCGAGTGCAATGTGTGCGGCGAAAAAAGAAAAGAAGAGAGTGAAATCGTTGTTGGGGAAGTGGACGGGAACGGAAAAATCGATTCTACCGATGCGCGATTGGTGCTACAATATGCGGTGCAAAAGATTGACGGTGTGGCATTACAACTCGCGGCAGCGGACGTGGATGGTAACGGAAAGGTAGATTCAACCGATGCTCGCCTGATCTTGCAATACGCCGTAAAGAAAATTGACGCTTTTCCGAAAGCGTAAGACGATGCAATACGACCGACCGGAAGCGGATACCGTTTCAGTCGGTCGTATTTTTGCGTACATACAATTGTACAGAATGCGGGTGAGGTGTTGTGTCCGGTGTGCGGCATGTATGGGTGAAACCGGCAAACGAGTAACGACCTCGAAAAGGTCTTGCAAATCGACAAAAGTATGGTATACTAAAGGGTGTATATTATAAGAGAGGGTGGACCGTGTGGGAAAGATTATCGCGGTTTTTAATCAAAAAGGCGGTGTGGGCAAGACGACCACAGCGGTAAACCTGGCGGCGGCCATAGCGGCGGCAGGGCAACGCACGTTGCTTGTAGACCTGGATCCGCAGGGCAATGCGACCAGCGGTGTCGGCGTGGACAAGCGTCTGGCAACCGCTTCGACGTATGAACTGCTGATCGGCGAAGCGGCGCCGCAATCGGCGGTGGTGGCAACCGCTTTTTCGAATTTGGCGGTGATTCCGTGTTCCACGCGTCTCGCGGGTGCGGAAATCGAGTTGGTAGATGCCAATCGGCGCGAGAATCGACTGAAAGCGGCGCTCGCCGCGTTGCGCGAACAATACGACTATGTGTTTATCGATTGTCCGCCGTCGTTGGGTCTGCTCAGTTTGAATGCGCTGTGTGCCGCGGATACCTTTTTGGTGCCGCTGCAGTGTGAATATTATGCACTCGACGGTATGTCGCAGTTGATGGCGACCGTGCGTCAGGTCAAACGCCTTTATAATCCCGCGTTGGATCTTGAGGGCGTGGTGCTTACCATGTACGACGGGCGGCTGAACCTCACCCAACAGGTGGTGGCGGAAGTGAAAAAATTCTTCCCCCGCAAGGTGTTCGGTACACCGATCCCGCGCAGTGTGCGGTTGTCGGAAGCGCCGAGCTACGGTCAACCCATCCACTATTACGACCGCGGCGGCAAAGGCGCGAAAGCGTATGCCGCCTTGGCGGAAGAAGTTATTAACAAAAACAAAGGAGGCGCGTTCTGATGGCGGCCAAAAAAGGCGGACTCGGCAAAGGACTGGATGCGCTGTTTTTGGAAAACAGCGCCGAAGAGGCGGGTAAAGTGGTCTCTTTGCGGCTGAGCGAGATCGTGCCCAACCGTGCACAGCCCCGTAAACAATTCGACGAAGAGGCGTTGGCGGAACTTGCGGATTCCATCGCACAACACGGCGTGATCCAACCGCTGTTGGTGCGTCCGTTGGCGGATGGCACCTATCAGCTGGTGGCGGGTGAACGCCGCTGGCGCGCCTCGCGCATGGCTGGGTTGATCGAAGTGCCTGTGACCGTGCGCGAAATGACCGATAAAGAAGCCGCCCAGTTGGCGCTGATCGAAAACCTGCAACGGGAAGACTTGAATCCGATGGAGGAAGCCAACGGGTATCGCACCTTGATGGAGACTTACGAGTTGACACAGGAGGAAACAGCGCGGGTGGTAAATAAATCGCGCCCCGCAGTAGCAAACGCCTTGCGCCTTTTGAACCTGCCTACGGCGGTTGCCGGTTTGGTGGAAAACGGGCGTCTGTCGGCAGGACATGCCCGCACGGTCTTGGCGTTCGAGACCGAAGAAGAGCAGACGGCCGCCGCCGAAGAAGCGGTAGCCAAGGGGCTGTCGGTGCGTGAACTCGAACGGATGGCGAAAAATGCCAAAAAGAAAGCGGCCGAAGAGAAGGCGGTGACGGCATTTGCCAAGAACAGTTTTTACAGCGAAGTGGAACT
Organism: Acutalibacteraceae bacterium; assembly: GCA_045591985.1. Lineage (GTDB taxonomy): Bacteria > Bacillota > Clostridia > Oscillospirales > Acutalibacteraceae > SIG588. The sequence continues at coordinate 1,615 of JAZNTV010000012.1, read as the reverse complement.
GGCGTTGGCAGAGCATCTCGGTCGTCGTGTACAGGTGATCGAAGGGAAGAAAGGCGGCCTTTTGCAACTGGAATTCTACGACGAAGAGGATTTAAAAGGCTTGGCCAATCAACTGGTCCCCTCGGAGGAATAACCGAAAACAGAACGGGCGGAGGGGGACTTCCGCCCGTTTTTCCGGGGGTACTTTTTGGAAGGCGTATACAAATGGTATATTCCATATATGATATTACAGAAAGCGGGGCAAATATGGCGGTTTTGGACTCGGAATACACCTTTTCGATGCCGATGATCACACCGACCTACGATGCGGCGGCCAACGGCGCACTGCGCTTGTCGGCGTTGCTTCGTTGGCAACAAGAGGTCGGTGAACGGCAGACGAAACACTATCAAATGGATTGGCGGTCGCTGGCGGCAAAAGGGGTCGCCTTTGTGTTGGCGCGCGGATGCGGAGTGATTCACCGCCTGCCTCTGCACGGCGAAGAGGTGACCATGCAAACGTGGAGTGACCATATTCGCGGTGTGCAATTTTTCCGTGGGTATCGCTTGATCGATGCGGCGGGCGAAACCCTGACCGAGAGCATGGCCTCTTTCGCTTTGGTGGACATGAATACCCATCGGCTGTGTCGGCCGTCGGTGATCGATACGCACGGTTTGCCGACTGCCGAGCAGGAGACGCACTGCCCTTTGCCGCCCGCACTGAAGGCGTTGCCGCCGTTGGAGAGGGTAGGGGAATGGACCGTGCACCACTCGTCCGTGGATTTCAACCGTCATTTGAACAACACGGTATATGCCGATCTGCTCTGTGATTTTCTCCCCGCTGCCGTGCGGGAGAGGGCGCCGAAAGCCTATGCGCTCCAATATCTGACCGAAGCACGCGAGGGGGACACGCTCACGTTGTATTATGGCGCGGCGGGGGACGAACATTTTGTGGAGGCACGTGTGGGTGATACGCGTATCTTTGTGGGAAGGCTCACGGTATGAAGACGATACAACAAGAAGCGTCGCTTGCGGCGGCGTATGCCGCCGCGATGACCTCCGACGGCGACGGTATCGGTACCCTTTCGGAGCGTACCTTACACAGCACGCTGAAATTTTGGCTGCAACCCGATGTGACGCTCCACGAATTACCGGTAGCGGGATGTGTGGCCGACCTGTTCGACGGCGAGACGGTTACCGAAGTCCAAACGGTCGGATTATATCCGTTAAAGAAAAAACTCGGCGCCTTGCTTCAACACTATCCCGTTACCGTGGTGGTTCCTTTGCCGCATCGCAAATGGGTGTGTTGGATCGATCCGCAAACAGGAGAACGCAGTGAAAGCCATCGCGCCCCCAAAACGGGAAAACCGTGGGATCTGTTACCCGAATTGTTTTGGTTGACAGCGTTTTGGCAAACGCCGACCGCGCATCCGCTGACGATTCGGCTGTTGCTTGTGGATATGGAAGAGTGGCGTTTACAAGACGGTTGGGGCAACGGCGGGAAACGCGGTTCCCATCGCGCCGACCGTTTGCCGCTTGCGATAGTCGACGAACGTGTGCTGTGCGGTCTTGCCGATGTGGCATCGTTGCTGCCGCCGTTGCCGGAGGAGTTCGGTGCCGCGGCGTTGCAAAAAGCGCT